>JAGWST010000079.1 GCA_028869325.1 bacterium
CATCTCGCGCTCGCCCTCGGGCGACCAGCCCAAGAAGGCCAGGTAGTTGATCAGCGCCTCCGGCAGAAAGCCCTGCGCGCGAAACTCGCCGACGCCCACCGTGTTGTGCCGCTTGGAGAGCTTTTGATGCTCCGCGTTGAGGATTAGCGGAATGTGCGCGTAGCGCGGCGCGCGCAGGCCCAGGGCCGCGAGGATCATCAACTGCGCGGGGGTGTTGGGCAGGTGCTCGTCGGCGCGCATCACCAGCGTGATGTCCATCGTCGCATCGTCGATGGCCGCGGCAAGATTGTACGTCGGCCAGCCGTTGGACTTGAGCATCACAAAATCGCCGATATGCTGGTGATCGAAGCGCACCTCGCCGTGAATGAGGTCGCGCACGACGGTCTCGCCCGGGCTCACCGCGAAGCGCACCACGCAGGGCCGTCCGGCGCGCTCGAAGGCGGCGCGCTGCTCCTGGCTCACCGTCCGGCAGCGGCCGCCGTAGCGCGGCGCTCTGATGCCCGCGGTCAATTGGGCTTGGCGCTCGGCCTCCAGCTCTTCGGCGCTGCAGTAGCAGCGATACGCGGCGCCCAACGCCGTCAGGCGGTGCGCCACGTCGGCGTAGATCGGCAGCCGCTCCGACTGGCGGTACGGCCCATACGGACCGCCGCGCACGGGATCCTCGTCGAAGGAGAGCCCCAGCCACGCCAGGTCGGCCAGCAGTCCCTCCTCGCTGCCGGGAACGCTGCGCGTCTCGTCGGTGTCCTCGAAGCGCAGCACCGCCGTTCCACCTTGGCGTCGCGCCAGAAGGATGTTGTAGAGCGCGGTGCGCGCGCCGCCCACGTGAAGGCTCCCCGTCGGCGAGGGCGCGAAACGCAGGCGCAATGGAGCCGATCCGAGATCGACGGCCATCTCTCAGCGCTCCAGCAGAGCGATGGCGCGCGCGCTCATGCCCCGCTCCTCGCCTTCGAAGCCCAGCCCCTCCGGCGACTTGATCTTCACGCTCACCGCCACCACGGGCACGAAGAGGGCGCGCGCCAGGTTCTCTCGCATGGCCTCCACGTACGGCCCCATCCGCGGCCGCTGCGCGACGACGACGGCATCGACGTTGGCCAGCTCCCAGCCCACCTCACGCACGGCACCGGCGCACTCCGCAAGCATCCGCAGCGAGTCGGCGTCCTTCCACCGCGGATCGCTCGCCGGAAAGCGTCCACCCAGATCGCCCAGCGCCGCCGCGCCCAGGACCGCGTCGGCGACCGCGTGCGCCAAGACGTCGGCATCGGAGTGGCCCTGCAGGCCCAGCTCGTGTTCGATCCGCACGCCGCCGATCAGCAACAGCCGCCCCGCTACCAGCGGGTGCGCGTCGTAGCCGTATCCCACGCGACAGCTGGTCAGCTCACGAATGGCCATCGCGACCCGCCAGCGTCTCGACCAGTGTCAGATCGATCGGATGCGTCACCTTCGGATTCGGCTGCCGCGCGGCCACCACCACCGTCTCGATGCCGATGCGCTCGGCCAGGGCCACGTCGTCCGTCTGCACCACGCCGTCGCGCCGCGCCGCCTCGTGCGCCGCGCGCAGATCGGCGGCGGCGAAGGCCTGGGGCGTGAACGCCGTCCACAGCTCCGTGCGCGGCAGGGTCTCGAGCACGCGGCCGCGCTCGTCGACGCGCTTGATGGTATCGACGACCGGCGCCGCCAGCACCGCCGCGCGGCCCGGACGCACCGCTTGCAGCGTCGCGCGGACGTCCTCGACGCTCACCAGCGGCCGCGCGCCGTCGTGCACGAAGACGCCGTCGCAGGACTCGGGCACGGCCGCCAATCCACGTCCCACGCTCTCTTGGCGCGTGCTCCCGCCCGGCACGACGGCGACCAGCCTCTCGCCGGCCACGGCAGCCAGCGCGTCGTGCATCGCCCCGCGCTCGTCGGCCTCGCAGACCACCACGATCGCCGCAACCTCCTCCATCGCCGCGAACGTCGCGATGCTCCAAGCGACGATCGGACGCCCCAGCAGCTCGACCAGCTGCTTGCGCCGGCCGAAGCGCGTCCCACGCCCCGCCGCCGTCACCACCGCACACCACCTCATGCTGAGAATAATCCCACGCGGATGATCGTAGCGAGCGAGCAGCGCGCATCGCCGAGGGTCGGACGGGTTCTCCCTCCGAGGCGCGTCTGAGGAGCGGCGGGAGCCAGGGATGGCGGAGCCGCTCCGAAGCCGAGCGACGAGCGCGCAGGAGAGCGCGCGAGGAGAGTCGCCGAGAGGGGAGAGTCCGTCCGAAACCCGGTCATCGCTTGGGTCTCGCGAAGATCATCCGCCCAGCCACCGTTTGTAGCACGCTCGTTACCTGGACGTCCACGTGCTCGCCGATGAGACGCTTGCCGTTCTCCACCACGATCATCGTGCCGTCGTCCAGGTAGCCCACGCCCTGGTTCTGCTCTTTGCCGTCGCGGATGATGCTGACGTTGAGCTCCTCGCCCGGCAGCACCACCGGCTTGACGGCGTTGGCCAGCTCGTTGATGTTGAGCACCGTCACGCCTTCCAGTTGCGCCACGCGGTTGAGGTTGTAGTCGTTGGTGAGCAGCTTGGCCTTGCGGTCCTTGGCGAGCCGGACGAGTTTCGCATCGACCTCGTGAACGTCGGCGTAGTCGGACTCAGCGATGTCCAGCTCCTCCGTCTCCTGCAGCGTGGCCAAGACCTCCAGGCCACGGCGCCCGCGGGTGCGCTTGAGCGAGTCCAACGAGTCGGCGATCATCTGCAGCTCTCGCAGCACGAAGCGCGGCACGATCAGCGGCCCCTCCAAGAAGCCCGTCTTCACGATGTCCACGATGCGGCCGTCGATGATCACCGACGTATCGACCACCTTGGGGATCGCCCGCGCGCCGGCGCTTGCCGCCTGACCCATCTTGGCGATGCTGCCCAGACGCTGCTTGATGCCCACGCGCACGCCCAGGTAGACGCAGAAGACGCTGACGATCAAGTAGAGCGCCAGACCGATGTAGGTGCCGGAGGCCCCTGCCACCGAGAACCACTCCAGCAGCACCAAGCGGATCAGAAAGGCGATCAGCAGACCAACGATCAGACCGACGGCGCCGCCGAGTATCTCCGGCGGCGACATCCGCTCGATCGAGCTCTCCGCCTCCACCAGCTCGCGTTCGAAGAGCGACTCCACGGACGGCGCGATGACCAGGCCCACGATCGCCCCGATGACCGGGGCGACGATCAACAACGTGAACTGCCAGAGCTGTCCGGCAACGTGCTGGGAGAGCAGGTGCAAGTATGCCTCGCGGCCCAACAAGAACCCGGTCGCCGCCAGGATGAAAGCGAAGATCACGCGCAGCACGATCACGAACCCTACGGCCGGTCTTCGGCCCTCGCCGGCACGGTGAGGAACTCCGCACACACGTCGTTGGCGAGGAAGCGGCCGCGCGGCGTCAGAGCGATCCGCCGATCCGAAGTCTCGATGAGGCCCGCAGCCTCCAGCCGACTGATCGCGGGCCGGTATGATTGCACGATATCGACGCCATAGCGGTGATTGAACGGCCCCACCTCGAGCCCCTCCGCCGTGCGGAGCAGGAGCATGATCGCCTCCCCCACCGCGGCCTCAGGAGAGAGGCGCTCGCGCTCACGTGGAGCCGGCTCGCCGGCCTCGATCGCCCCGCAGTACGCCTCCAGCGACTTGGTAGCGACTGAGCGCTCACCCGCGAGGTAAGATGCGGCCCCCACGCCCAAGCCCAGGTACTCACCGTTCTGCCAGTAGTTCCAGTTGTGCGTGCAGCGATGCCCGGGACGCGCGAAGTTCGAGATCTCGTAGTGCTCGAAGCCGGCGTGCTCCAAGCACTCGATCGCCGCAGCGTAGAGCTGCGCCTCGGCGGCGTCGTCCAGAAACGCCGAGGGCTCGCGCCGTTGCCACTGCGCGTACGGCGTGCCCTCCTCCACGGTCAAGCCGTAACACGAGACGTGATCGACGCCCAACGCCAACGCGCTCTCGAGCGTTCGCCGCCAGCTCGCTTGCGTCTGCCCCGGTACGGCGAAGATCAGATCGACGTTGACGGAACGCGCCCCCGCGGAGCGGGCCGCCGCGACGCACGTCGCGACGTCGCGCGGTGAGTGGCGCCTGCCCAGCGTGCGCAGCTCACCCTCGTCGAACGATTGCACGCCGACGGAGAAGCGTGTCGCGCCGGCGGCGACGTACTGCGCGAAGCCCGCGAAGGAGCCCGCGTCGGGGTTGACCTCCACGCTGATCTCCGCGCCGTCCGCGATCGCAAAGCGGGCGCGCGCCGCGCTCAGCACCGCCACCACGTCCTCTACGGGAAGCGTGTTGGGGGTGCCGCCGCCCAGAAAGAGCGTGCTGCCCCGCACGGCTGGCGCTGCGGCGACCTCTTGCAGCAGCGCGCGGAGGTAGCGTCGCGCCTGCGTGCGCCGGTACGGCCACTTCGCAAAGTCACAATACGGGCAGATGTACGGGCAGAACGGGAGGTGGACGTAGATGCCGGCCATCATCCCACCGTGAAGACGCCGGCCGCACCGGGGCCGCCGTGCACGCCGATCGAGGGTCCCGCGGCCACCACCGTCATCTCGCGCGGCTCCGCCGGCAGGCGTGAGCGCAGACGCGCCAGCAGATCGGCGGCGATCGCGGGCGCGTCGGTGTGCACCACGGCCAGGCGCGCGCGATCGGGACGCACCAGATGCTGCACGGCCGCGGCGGCCACGTCGTCGAGGCCGCGCGAGAAGGTTCGCGCCTTGCCGTACCCGCGCGCCTCGCCGTCCTCGATCTGCAGGATCGGCACGATGCGCAGGATGCCGCCGACCAGCGCCTTCGCCTTGCCGACGCGCCCGCCGCGCA
>JAGWST010000080.1 GCA_028869325.1 bacterium
CGGGCTCGACACGTTCGCCGACGTCGCAGCCGGCTTGCTGCCGGCGCTCTCCGCTGCGAGCGCGCCGCCCGCCTCGCTCGCGGCGCACGTGCGCGCGGGCGAGCACGGTGCCAAGAGCGGCCGCGGCTTCTTCACTTGGACGGCCGAGCGCGTCGCGGCAGCGCGCGAGCGGCGGCGGCAGTCGTACGAAGCGGCGCGGCGTCTGCGCCAGGGCTAGCGCGTCGCGGCGGCCGGCTTCGCCTTGGCGGCCATCGCGATGGCATCCGAGGGAACGCCCAGCGCGGTGCTGCCGCTCACGGCTCCGCCGATCGCGTCGACGGCATACCACGCGTCACCGACCTGGAAGGCCCATGCGGGCCGTGTGCGCAGCGGCGCCTCGCTCGGCGCCGCGCGAAGGCCACCGAAGACTACCGCCGTGACCTTGGCGCTCGCAGGCAGCGCCGCGCCGCGCGCAAGCTGGGCAAGCGCCTGCGCCGCCGTCATCGGCGGCGTCTTGTCGGCGGCGAGCGGCTTGCCGGCCGCGCGCCACAGGCGCGTATACGCGGTGACCTCGAGTGCCGCATTCGGCGCGGGCGTCGCATTGAATCCCTGCGTTCCCGGCGTCACCGTGACGGCGATCGCGTCTGCACCGATGATCGATGGGTCGTTGTGGCGCCAGACGAAGGTGATGCTGGTCGGCTTGGGAGCAGCCGCTGTGTCGCCCTGCGTCATCTGATAGACGGGATTGACCTCCACGGCGTCCTCGGGGATGCCGCCGTGATGCTGGAGGAACGAGACCGCGACCTCGCGGGCGCGCTCGGCGCCGTTCTCGATCACGCCGGCCGTGTGCTCCTTCTGGAAACCGATCAGCCCGGTCAAGAGATCGATGTGCCACGCCACGCTGCCGCGCGTGATGTCGATCCGATCGACCGGCGGTTGCGCCGGCGTCTTGGGATCGGCGACGCGGTGCACCAGCGTCACGCCCGCCTGCTCCGCCAGCTTCTTGGCGGGACCGTCGTCGCTGGGAAAGGCCGGCGGCTCCAGTGCTTGCGGCGTGAACGCCGGCACCGCTGCGGGCAGCGGCGCGGCCGTCGCCGGCACGCCTGCGGAGTCGGCACCATCTGAGGACGCTGAGCCGCCCACAGCGGGCGAAGCCGCAGGCGAGACGCCGCCGGCGCGCCTCGCATACGCATTGAGCGCAACGATGCGGCTCTGCACGCGCTGGTCGGGAGCCGCGTAGGACATACGCTGCAAATAATAGTCGGCAACGTCGCCGGCGGCCTGGTCGTCGCTCACGTTCGCCGCCGGATTCCGCTGCGCCGGCGCGCCCACACCGCCGGGTGCCGGCGGCGTCCCCGAGCCCACGGCACCGTTGCAGCCAGCGAGGCCGGCCGACAACAACCATGCGAGAACGCAGAGCCTGCGTGTCATGCGTTCGGTTTCGGGACGCGCGAAACAGGCTCCTCGCTCGGCGGAGCGAAAGCCGAGCGCATGCTCCATGCATTTGCGCTCGCGATCTCGCTCCTCTCGCCCGTGCTCGCGGTCACGCCCGTCGTGCCGCCGAGCGAGGCCGGCGGCGTTCCGGACGCGTGTCGCGGCGACTACGAGCGCCTCACCAAGCAGACGCAGATCGTGGTCGCGTATCGCAACGCCGTCGCGCTCCTCACCAAAGGAAGCGCGCCCTCGATGCCGGGTGCGTTGCAACAGCAGTCGACGGACGCATACAACGACGCGCACGGCTCGATCGCGAAGCCGGCCGCAGGTCCGACCGAACGGGCGCAGGCGGCGCTGGTCCAGCTCTACACGGCCGCGGAGCCCCTGGACGAAACGGTCGTCCAGTACGCCTCGGATCTCCAGGGCTACGTCGACACCGTCGCCGAGTCGACGGGAACCGAGCCCAAGAGCATTGCGGCGCCTGCGGCGAACGCCTCCCGCACCGAGCTCGACGCGTGGAGCTTGGTCCGCCAGGATGTCGCCAAGCTGGACGATGCGGTCGCGAAGATCGACGCCGCGCTCACCGCCGAGCGCGATGCGCAGAGCACCTATCTGCGCGCCTGCCGCGGCGAGGCGGCGCCAACGCCGGCCTCCACGGCAAGCGAGGCCCCAGCGCCCACCCCAACCCCTGCGCCCACGAGCGCGGCGCCGGCCGGCGTGATTCCCAACGCCACGTCGCAACCGCTGGAGTCCTCACCGGCCGCCGATCAGCTGCGATCCGCCTTCGGCGAGATCATCGGCTGGTTGAAGGCGTACAAGAGCCGCCACGGTGAGTATCCCGACCACGTCGATCGCACCGTTCTGGTGAACGCGAATGCGCTCAACCCGTTCCATACGGAGTTCGGCTATCGCAAGGTCGGCTCCACGTTCTATCTCGGGACGTTCACCGGGCTCTGCGCCTGCGACAACGAGATGGCCAAAGCCTTCGCTCAACACGACGACTGGTATGAGAAGGCCGGGAAGCATGCACCGTTCCATGCCCCCGGCATCTGGTACGCGCCGAGCGTCTACTTCAGGTAGCGACGGCCTCGCGCGGCAGCTCGACTTCCATCGGGCGCGTGCCGGCGCGGTGGAGGTCGAGCAGCGGCGTGAAGGCGAGATGCTCTTGGTGGCATCCGATGAACGCCTCGATGCCGCGGCGCA
>JAGWST010000081.1 GCA_028869325.1 bacterium
CTCCCCTACCGCACCGTGGCGCTCTGCGGCGGCGACGTCGGCTTCAATGCCGCGATGACCTACGATCTGGAGGTCTGGCTGCCCAGCCAGAATCAGTATCGCGAGATCAGCTCGTGCAGCAACTGCACGGATTTCCAAGCGCGCCGCGCCAACATCCGCTTTCGCCCCGATGCCGCGTCGAAGCCGGAGATCGTGCACACGCTCAACGGCTCGGGCCTGGCCGTCGGACGCACGCTGGTGGCGATCTTGGAGAATTATCAGCAGGCCGACGGCAGCGTGCGCGTTCCGCCTGCGCTCGCGCCGTATCTGGGCGGCGAGCGCCTCATCGGCGCCTGAGGAGGCAAGGTGCTGCTGGTTCCATAGACACCCGGGCGTCGGTCGGGGGCTCCCCCCGCCGCTATCCCAGGAGGTCGCTCGTAACGAGACGGACGCCGCCTCGTTGCATCTCTTCCAAGGCCACCGCTTCGTCGTCCGGCGCTACGTTCACCGCCGCGACCGCGTCGAGAATGACGAAGACCTCGAAGCCATTGGAGAGACCTTCGAGCGCCGTGGCCTTGACGCAGTAGTCGGTAGCTAGCCCACAGACGAAGAGGCGCCGCACGCCTTGCCGCCGTAGGCGCTCCGCGAGGTCGGTGCCGGCGAAGCCGCTATATCCGTCTGTCTGCGGATCCACGCCCTTGCTGATCACCTCGTTGATCGGGGAGCGATCCAGCAGAGGCGAGAAATCGGCACCCGGCGTGTTCTGCAGGCAGTGATAGGGCCAGGGTCCGCCCTGTGCCTGAAAGTACGCGTGATTCGGCGGGTGCCAATCGCGCGTCGCATACACGTGGGGGAAGCGCCGCGTCAGTGCGTTGATCGGCGCAAAGATGCGATTCCCCTCGGGTACGGCAAGTGAGCCGCCGGGAAGGAAGTCGTTTTGCGGATCGACGACGATCAAGGCATCGTCGTCTCTTATCGGAATGCGTTCGAGCATCTCAACGGCCGGCCTCTCGTGCCCGGCACGAAAGAGTTCTCCCCGGGGTGCTCGTACCTTCCCTCCCGCGTGCGTTGCCCTGGCTGCCGCATGTTGCAGCGCCGGTACCCCGGTCAAGCGGGGGCCAAGTTGCCCGGGCTTAAGGGAGCGCAATGCGCGGCTGCGAGCTCATCGCAGTTCACCGTCGCCGTTGATCGCCTCGCGGCGAAGATACGCCGTAAGCGCAACCAGCCGATAGAGGGCGTGCACGAACTTCCCGTATGGTGCCGTGGCGAAGAGCGCGGCAACGAAGCAGAGGTGTACAACCAGCGCCGTCCCCATCAGAACGGTGCTGCGCGTGAAGAGCAGCAGCATACCGGTCGCGGCGACGCCGAGGAGTTGCCAAAGGAAGGCCACATCCAGGATACCGGATTCCTGCGCCGCCAGGCCCGGCGCGCTCCGGCGCTTGAGCGCCAGCAGTCCGCAAGAGCCGATAATCATCCCGACTCCTCCAACCGATCCGAAGATTACCGGCGCGCTAACCCATGGGTAAGGCGCCACCCAGCCGGCCACGTCTTGGAATACCGCCGCTACCATGGTCGCGATGAACGCGGAGAAGATCCCCAGCACCAATATCACGTGGGCCCAACGCCGCCCCGCTCTCGGTGTGTCGGCCTCGGGATAGAAGCACCCTCCGCCGCCACCTCGCAGATAGGTGAGCGCAAGTCCGTCCCACAGCGCGTTGAGGATCGAGCCCTCTCCGGCCAAATTGCCCACCGCGCGCTGCTCGTTGGCGAACCGCATCACTCCTCGCAGCATCGCCACGATGGACCACGCCGAGAGGAGAAGCGCGGGGATCACCATTGCAAGGTACGGTATCACGCGGTAGAAGGCCCCGGCGCCCGTCTGAGGCGTCGCCAACACGGCCGGGCTGCCGCGCAACGCAGTCCCTGAAACCATGGCTATGGCGGCCACCAGTGCAGCGACGACGAACGCGAGCCACGGGCGCGCGAACGCCCCGGCCAGCAAACCGGGCACTGCATGGCGCCGATAGGTCTCCGAGCGCACCTGGCTCAGCAACTTCGGAATATTGACGGCGTACTCGTGCGGCGGCGCGTACATGCAGGCCTGGTAGCAGCCCCGGCAATCATGACAGAGGCTCCCGAGGTACTCCATGTCAGCCTCAGCAAACTCCGTCTTCTGTTCCAGGGCCGGAAAGACGGCGCAGTACCCTTCACAGTATCGGCACGCATTGCAGATCGAGAATTGCCGCTGCGCCTCAATCAGGAGATCGTTGTCGCGCATAGTGCGCCGCCCCCTCTCCGGCGATCCTACCGAATACCGTACCGATGGTCATCCCAAAGCCGGCGAGGTACCCGTTGCTGAGCACGTTCCCCGCCATGATCTCGCCCGCTGCGAAGATGCCGGGGAGCGCCGAACCGTTGGCGTCGACCACGCGCGCGCCCTCGTCGACGCCAACGCCGAGGAACGTGAACGTAATCCCCGGTCGTACCGCGTAGGCATAATAGGGGGGCTTGTCGATCGGCCGCGCCCAGTTGCTCTTCGGAGGCGTCAGCCCCCAGGTCGCCAGTTCGTCCAGGCGCGTCCGGTCAAAAGTTCCCGGCATTACGTGCTGATTGTACTCGTCAACCGTGGCACGCAGCACCGCATGATCGAGACGCAACTCGCGGGCGATCCCCTCGATCGTCTCGGAACGATGTGGCGGATAACACGCGGGAACGAACTTGCCGTAGGCCTGCGAATCGAAAATAGAGAACGCTATCTGGCCGGGTTGCTCAGCGATCAGCTTTCCCCACGTAGCATAGCGCTTCGGCCAAATATCTTCGCCCTCGTCGTAGAACCGCTTCCCCTCGGCATTGACGACGATGCCCAATGAAACTGAGTCAACGCGCGTGGCTATTCCCCCGTCGTAGCGCGGTGAGCGCGCATCAACGGCGATCGCGTGGAAACCGCGAGGATTGCCCATCCGCCGCGCCCCCAGATCGAACAACCGCGAGAGGAGCAGCCCATCGTTCGCAGCAGTGCCTCTTATGACGAATTGGTCAGCCGCCTCTCCCCACTCGCGGCGCAGCCACTCTCTGTTGGACTCGTATCCCCCGCTGGCAGCGACTAACGCCCCGGTCTTGACAAAGGAGCGCGTTCCGCGCCGGTCGACCCAAACGCCCCGCAGGCGTTCACGCTCCATGACGATCTCCGTTACGCGGACATCGTACTCCACGCGGATGCCCAATGCGGCAGCACGCCGGTAGTAAGTATTGAGGAGCGCCTTCCCGCCGCCGAGAAAGAAATGGTTGGTGCGCCCAAGCTGCAGCGTGCCCCGAAGCGGTGCTTGCCAACGCACGCCGTGCCGTGCCATCCATTCCGGCAGATCGCGCGACTGCTCAATCGTGAAGCGCGCGAGGTCACGATTGATTCCGTCGCCCGTCACTTTGAGAAGGTCCGCCAACATCTCGTCTGCCGGATAGGCATGCGAGGCCGTGCGCACGTTCCGCGTGTACTTGCTGTTGCCCCCGCGCACCTCCGGGCCCAAGCTCTCGAGCAGAAGCACGTGTGCGCCGGCCTCGGCCGCCGCGATCGCTGCGCAGATGCCGGCATTGCCGCCGCCCGCGACAAGAACCTCCACGCCGTCGAGCAGCCCGGCCACCGCCGAATCCGCTTTGACGTTTGCCTTAGTCGTCAAACGGGTCTACCGGCGGAGTCTCCGCGTGCTCGATCACGACGGTCTTCACTTTGGTGAAGGCGTGAATGGCGCGTCCAATGCACAGGGCGATAGGAGTGCGCTTCCAGTTCCGCACGATCCTCCATCCCGGGCGATCCACGCGCTCGCTCTAGGAGGAGGGTTAAACGAATGCGGACGCAGCATCCGTGCGCATCGGGTCATCGACCAGCCAAGCTGCTCCCCTCTATCCGAGCCGAGGCCCCAGTTCCGATCCTCGTCTCGCCGACCTTCTTGGGAAGGCCGAAGGAGGTATGCGCCTGGCGTAAAATCTCGGCCCGTTAGCCGATGCGCGGCGAGCCAAAGGCTCCCCAATCGCGGAGGAGTGGCAGAGCGGTTGAATGCAGCGGTCTTGAAAAGCGACCGCGCCGCTCCCGACCAATCCCCACGAATCCCTCAAAGTTCCGTAATAAGGCTTTGCGCCTCTCGACGCTCCCTGTGGGTCCCCGGAAAACCCCGCTCTTCCCGAGCCGTCCGTTAGCAAAATGTTAGCAACGGCGCGAGTCGAGCCGTACCCGAAACTCGGCCACGAGAGCGACGCTCTACCACAACCTCTGGCTCAATCTCGCCTGTTCTCGCCTTACCCGTTTAATACTCACGTACGAGAAGAGGGAAGCTCTGTTACGGCTTCCCTTCTCCATTCTTCTATCTCGCCGTGCCGTGTCCGTGGTGTTCGGAGAGCGGCTCCTGGCTTTCGTAAATGACCCACCCGTCCAACGTCGAGATAC
>JAGWST010000082.1 GCA_028869325.1 bacterium
CACGACGAGCTGGCCCGCGTTGAGGTGGCGATCATGACCGCCTCTGGCGGAGAGGCCCAACGCCTCCTTGGTCACCACCGCCGCCTCCTCATGACCGTTGCCGAGGTCCGGCGCTGTGAAGAGCGCCGACTCCGCCGTTGTGTCGGCCGCCTGCTCGGCAACCCGGTTACCGCGCGCCCGCGGCGCGTCCGCCTCTCCCTGAACTAGGCCCCTTTCCTCGCCGCGACGAGGACGCGGGGGACTCCCCTGGAATAAGCGCGCCAACGCGGGGTGGCTGAGCACCCCGGTCCAGCTGTTGGAGGATGCATGGCAGAAGCGTACTGCGTGAAGTGCAAGACCAAGCGCCAGATGCAGAACGAAGAGAAGATCACGATGAAGAACGGGCGCCCTGCCACGCAGGGGAAGTGCCCACAGTGCGGGACCAAGCTCTTCAAGATCGGCGCCGGTTAACGGGCGCAACGGCACGAGGGCGGGCATTGGCTCGCTCTCGACGTTTTTTTGGCATGATTTGACCGCCGCAACCGCTGGTGGCTATACTTGTCGCACACCACTAGGGGTCGTGGGTTCTCCCACGCCGAGACGAGCAGGGTCGCGTGATCTGTCCGAGCTGCCAGAAGAGCGAGACGCGGGTCGTTGATTCGCGCGACGACGAGACCGTGGTCCGCCGGCGCCGGGAGTGCCTGGCGTGCAAGCACCGGTTCACCACCTACGAGCGGATGGAGGCGCCGCGTCTCTTCGTCGTCAAGAAAGACGGCCGTCGCGAGCAGTACAATCGCGAGAAGGTCCTGATCGGCCTGCGGAAGGCTTGCGAGAAGCGGCCGGTCTCCGAGGCGCAGTTCGAGGAGGTCGTCGCCTCGATCGAGCGCGAGCTCTTCGCGCGCGGCGAGACGGAGGTCCCCACCACCATGGTTGGGGAGAAGATCATGGAGGCCCTGAAGGACCTCGACAAGGTTGCCTACATCCGGTACGCCAGCGTCTATCGCGCGTTCCGCGATGTCGAGTCGTTCCAAGAAGAGCTTTCACAGCTCCTGAAGCAGTAGGATGATCGTCGCGATACGCATCCTGCCGGAAGGCGAGGGTCTCCCGATGCCGACCTACATGACGGAGCACGCGGCGGGCGCCGATCTCTACGCCGCCGTGGAGGGCGAGCTGGTAATCGCTCCGGGCGAGCGTGCGCTGGTCTCCGCCGGCTTCTCGATGGCGCTGCCGCCGGGCTATGAGGCGCAGATCCGCCCGCGCAGCGGGCTCGCGTTGCGCCACGGCGTGACGCTGCTCAACAGCCCCGGGACCATCGACGCCGACTATCGTGGTACCGTCGCCGTGATCCTCGCCAATCTGGGTGGGGAGCCCTTCGTGCTGCACCGCGGCGATCGGGTCGCGCAGATGGTGGTCGCGCCGGTCGCTCACGCGCGCTTCGAGGCGGCCGCGGAGCTGCCGGCCTCCGCGCGCGCCGGGGGCGGCTTCGGGTCGACCGGGCGATGAAGGTCTACGTCGTGGGCGCGGGTGCCATCGGACGCTTTCTCGGCGGGCTGCTCACGGGCCACGGCGACGACGTCGTCTATGCGCCCCGCCAGCTCGATCGGGTGGCCCTCGTCGAGGGCGTAGACCTGGCGATCGTGGCGGTGAAGGCGTACGATACCGCCGGAGCGGTGGAGACCTTGCAACGGGCGCTCGGCGCGGCAGCCGGCACGACGATTCTTACGGTACAGAACGGCATCGGTAACGAGGAGCAACTGGCCGAGGCGTTCGGCGCCGAGGCGGTGGCGTCGGGGGCCCTGACGATCCCCGTGCAGCGGGACGGCGAGAGCGCCCGGGCAACCGGCGCCGGCGGCTTGGGCCTGGCCCCAGTCGGCGCCGGTTCGATCAATTGGCTCCTGGCGGCCTTCGGCGACGTGGGCATCGAGGTGCAATCGTACCA
>JAGWST010000083.1 GCA_028869325.1 bacterium
AAACCATTCGCCGGAATCGGGTTCCGGCTCGACCTGCGCGTGCGCGACCGGGCCGAAATCCGGACCGAGACGTTTCCAGAGACGGAGACGATCGTGGTGCACGTACCCGCGGCACACTCCGATGTCGAAGGGTCCCTGGGTGTACGAGCTGCCGCATCGCCCGGTGCTCACGGTGCCGCGCCTCCCGGTGCACCCCCTGCCGCGCCTGCCAACGGTGGGCAAACCGTCTACGTTCCGCTGAACTACGCCGACGTGAGCGAAGTCGCAGGGCTCCTCGTAAAAGGCGCCGCGGTCAACTCCCTGGACGGCTTCACGCCGCAGTCGCCGTTTGCCGCCCCGACGCCCTATCCAAACAGCCTTAGCGGCATCGCAGCGGTCAATCCCAAGGCGCCGACCTACGTGACGATCCCCGCCGCCAACATCATGACGAAGGACGTGCCGCAGGGGGCGAGGATCGACGAATCCGTCGCCATCGATCGCCGCTTGAACGCCGTCGTGCTCACGGGTACGCCCGAAGAGATCGCTCACTTCAAACAGATCATCTCGTACGTCGACGTTCCAACGCCCAGCGTCTTGCTCGAATGCGAGATCGTCGAGCTGACGGAGCAGGCCGCGCATAACCTCGGAATCGACTTTTCGGCCAACGGTCAACCGCTCGCCAGCGCATCGATGGCGCTGAACACGGGTAGCGTCGCATCCTCGTCCGTCGCACTGCACGCCACATTGTCGGCACTCGCATCGAAGGGCGCCGCGAAGATTCTCGCGCGCCCACGGATCCTCACGCTCAATGCTCGAACGGCGGCGATATTGAGCGGCGAAGCGGTTCCGATCATCAACACGGTGATCGTGCCGAGCGGCGCAAGCACGATCGTCGAGAATCAGACGCAGTACATCAACGTCGGCGTGAGCCTGCAGATTTTGCCGCGAGTCGCGGCGGAGGGACGGGTTACGACGCAAGTGTTCTCCGAAGTCTCGAGCATCATCGATTATATCGGGAACGCGCCGCGCATCGCGGTTCGCCAGGCCCTCACGTCGGGGATCGTGAGCGACGGCGAATCGCTGCTTGTCGGAGGGTTGATGCAACAAACCGAGATCACCAGCCTGCGAAAAGTACCTGGGCTGGGCGACGTTCCTCTGATCGGCGGGCTGTTCCGCGATTCGTCCGCCAGCTCACAGACGACAAACCTCTACCTGGTGATCACGCCCCACGTCGTAAAACCCAAGAGCCGCTAGTGGCCGTTACGGGCCACGAGATAGCAGCGGGGGCAGGAGCAAGAGATGGAAGAGAAGCAGACAGCCGCCTGGCCGGCTGCAGAAGGAGGCGCGATGTTTCGTTGGATCTCTACGACGTTCGTCACGGCGTTGGTGTTTGTCGCACTGGCTTTGCCTGCCTCGGCGGCTTCGCTTTCGCGCGTAATCGTCAAGAATTTTTCGGGACACTGCTTGAGCGTAGGGGTTCAGGACGCCGGCAGCCACCCGATGGAACGCTTTGGCTGGTTCGCGCCCAACGAGACCTTTGATCACACGTTCCAAGTGTGGAGCGGCGAGTATTTTATCGAGTGGACGGTGGCCACGTGCGCTAACGGCAAGATCACGCCGGTCTTTACGGACTGGTATATCGTCAAGGTGTCGCGACCGACCGAGGCGTTTCAAGTGATACCGCGCAACGGAAAGTACGTCTTCGTGAACTGGCCGTAGGCCACACGAGACACCCCGGGGGGCGCTCGGTGCGTGCAAAGTCGTTGATTGCATCATAGAATCAATGAAAGTTTGGCCAGCACGAGGAGGCGCGAAATGCAGTTCGTCGTCATTGCTGAACACACGCCTGAGCTCTGCCCCACGGCAAACGCGCAAACGCGAACCTTGATGAAGGACGGTGCGAAGCAGATCCCCGATCTCGCTCGTAAGCTCGGTCTCAATATCGTCACCCTCCGCGTCTTCGGCCCTGACCACATCGTCATGGCGGTCGTCGAGGCGGACAAGATCGAGAGCGTGCGCGATTTCCTGTTCGAGAGCAGGCTGATCCAGTGGAACACGACCAAGGTTCACGCCACCTATTCGATGGAGGAGGCGCTCGAGAAGGCGGAGGCCCTGCCGACGATGTTCTAGTGCGCCGCTTTTCGCCGACAGGCTCGATGTTCGCAAAGCGACCAACCCGATCACCGCGAGAGCGTTGAAGAAAAAGTCTGTATCTTGACGCCTGTCGCGCGACATGCTATATCCAAGGATGCCCGCCGGACCGTCCCCTCCGAACTCCGTGAGAAGGCCGCACGACTGATGGACCGGCTTGCAGGCTGCCGTCGATCTATTTGACGCGGAGCACTCCGAAGCGAAGGCCGAAGTCGAAAACCTGCCCGTACTCGTCTGCGCTGCAACGGAGTAGCGTTTTCGCCCGTCATAGGCGAGCGCCGGAAACCGCCCAATCCGCTGGGACACTTCCAGGGGCTGAGGTCGCTCGCCGACGGCCAGCCCTTTGATGTTATCCAGGGCGGGCACATAAAATGTTGAGAACCTGCCCTTGCGAGCAGGTTCCCAACGTCTGGTTGCGGGGGCAGGATTTGAACCTGCGACCTTCGGGTTATGAGCCCGACGAGCTACCGGACTGCTCCACCCCGCGACGGAACGCACCGTATTGTATCGAAACTAGCAGAGCCGGTCAACCCCCGCGCGCCCGGGCCCGGAGAGAAGCGGCTAAAAGTGGACGCCTAGGGCGATGTACGGGTAGGTGAGCACGCTGCGCGTATCGGGCGCGCCGCAGCGTCCGGCCGTATCGCACAAGTTACCAACCGGTTGCGAGAAGAGCGCGATCACGCCGCCTTCAAATTGCGCCGCCTTTCCGAAGGGAATGCGTATCCCCGCCTCAACGGTGGGTCCGTTCGCCGTGGTCCCACCCGTTGCCGGCCTGTGGAACCCGGCAAAGTTGCCGGTGCTGTAGCCGGCGTGCTGCCACGCATAACCGCCGCCGGCGTAGAGGTCGAAGCGCCCGAAGTAGCTGCGTGAGAAGGTTACGCCCAATTGGAAGAAGTGAAAGCTCGTGTCCACCGTCGTTGGCGGTAATCCAGGAAGCGAGAGGCTGTAACTGTCGGTGAGCGAGCTGACCACGCGCGCGACGCCCCGTACGTCGTAGCCGCCCAGCCCCGGCAGCTCCGCCTCGCCTTGGATCCCCGTGGCCCAGGGCTGCCGGTCGGCCACGGGCGGCAGGGCCAGAATGGAGATCGTCGCCGCCGCGGCGGGAGCCCCCGCAATGGCTGTCAGCGCAAGGGCAAAGGCCAGTGCGGATGCGGCTACACGCATGATAGCCCCTTTGGTACGCCCGGAGGCCGCCGGGTGCCTGCAGCGAAGCCCGCCTCATGGCCGATACGCTGCGTAACCTGCCGAAGGTGCAACTCCACGTGCACCTCGAGGGGACCATCACGCCGGAGCTCTTTCTCTCGCTGGCGCGCCGGCACGGCGTGGACCTCGGGCGCCTCAAGAACCGCTCGGCCGATGAGGTCTACCACTTCACAAACTTCCAGGAGTTCCTCTACCTCTTCCGCGACGTCTGCCAAGCGCTCGCCGCCCCGGAGGACTACGGCGTCCTCGCCGCCGGTTATGCGCGCGCTGCCACGGAAGAGGGCGTACACTACGCGGAGGTCTTCGTCTCGCCCAGCGTCTGGACGTATTTCCACCGTGCGATCGACGTTCGCGCGGCGATGGAGTCGATTCGCGAGGCCCTCGACGCCGAGCAGCGGCGCAGCGGGCTCGTCGTCAAGCTCATCGTCGACCTCACGCGCAACTTCGGCCCCGCCCGTGCCCACAAGACGCTGGCCTACGCGCGCCAGATGCAGGACCTGGGCGTCATCGGCATCGGCCTGGGAGGAGACGAGGCCAACGTACCGGCGCGCGAGTTCAAGGGCGTCTTCGAAGAGGCGCGCGAGCATGGGCTCCACACCGTGGCGCATGCCGGCGAGGCGGAGGCGGCGTGGAGCGTGCGCGACGCCGTGGAGATCATCGGCGCCGAGCGCATCGGCCACGGCTTCACCGCCAGCCACGACCCCGCCGTTTTGGAGCTACTGGCCGAGCGCCAGATCTGCGTCGAGGTCTGTCCAACCTCCAACGAGCTGACCGGCATCTGGACCAAGGGCTCACCGCACGCGCTCCTCGCGTTCGACCGGGCCGGCGTGCCTGTCGCCATCGACGCCGACGATCCAGCGCTCTTCGGCACCACGCTGCTCGGCGAGTACGAGCGCGTCGCGGCGATGGTCGGGTCGGAGGGCGTGCGGCGCTTCGCTCGCAACGCCGTGGCCCACAGCTTCGCGGACGCGCAGACCAAGGCCAGCCTGCTGGAACGCATCGACGCATACGCGGGGGAGGATCGGCTCACGGCGAACGGATAGCCCATGCCAGCGGGACATTCGCACTTCGCGGAGAGCATCGAAGAGTATCTGGAGGCCATCTTCCGCCTTGAGCGTGAGGGCAGCGGCGTCACGACGTCCGCGTTGGCCAGCGAACTTGGCGTCTCCCCGGCCAGCGTCAGCGGCATGTTGAAGAAGCTCGCCGGCGAGGGCTATCTCCAGCACGAGCCGCGCGGCACGGCCACCCTGACGCAGAAGGGCGTCGAGATCGGGGCGCGGACGCTGCGCCGCCATCGCCTTGCGGAGCGGCTGCTCACCGACGTGCTGGGCATGTCGTGGGATGAGGTGCACGAGGAGGCCTGCAAGCTGGAGCACGCGATCTCGACGCGCGTGGAGCAGCGCTTGATCGAGATCCTGGGCCATCCGCGGACCTGCCCCCACGGCCATCCGATTCCCGCCGAGGATGGCAGCGAAGCGGCGCTCGACATCGCTCCACTGG
>JAGWST010000001.1 GCA_028869325.1 bacterium
AACTGCTCGACATGAGTGAAGACGAGATCATCAAGATGCGCAACTTCGGCAAGAAGTCGCTCGATGAGATCAAGGAGAAGCTGGAGGAGCGCGGTCTCTCGCTCCGGCAGCCGTAAGGAGATAGCCCACTTCGATGCGCCACAATAAAGCCTCCAAGCGTCTCTCGCGCACCGACGCGCACCGCCGGGCGATGCTCCGCAACCTGACGACGTCGTTCTTGCTCCACGGCAAGGTCGAGACCACCACGACCAAGGCCAAGGAGGTCTCCAAGATCGCTGAGCGTCTGCTCACCACCGCGCGGCGTGGTGACCTGCACGCGCGCCGGCTGGTGGCCTCGTATCTGCTCGACCCCAAGGTCGTGCAGAAGGTCTGCGATCAGATCGCGCCGACTCTCAAGGATCGTACGGGCGGATACACGCGCGTGCTCAAGGTCGGTGTCCGCAAGGGCGATGCCGCCGAGATCTCTTTGCTCGAGTTGGTCACCGCCTGACCATGAACGCTGCGGGCATCCGGCGCAACGACTTCGTCAGCGCCAACCGTTGCGTGAAGGAGGACCGCCGAGGTCGCGTGGCCCTGCGCGCGTCGACGCGCGCCTTCGTGGCCGATGCCATCACTCCCATCTCAGCGTACCACGCCCTGGCCGAGCCGGGGCGTGCGTGTCTCTTGGAGTCGGTCGAAGGCACGGAGCGCATCTCGCGCTACAGCTTTCTGGGGTTGGACTACTTGGCCGCCGAGGCCATCGACGGCGCCGACGCGGCCTCCACCATCGATCGTCTTCGTGCGGTGATCCGGGGCTTTGAGGTAGAGGGCCGCCAGGAGCTGCCGTTCGCGGGCGGGGTGGTGGCGCTCTGCAGCTACGACCTGGTGCGCGCGCTCGAGCACGTCGGCGAGGTGCTCCCCGCCGACGCGCCGATCCCGGCGATCTACGCGGTAGTGCCCGGAACGTGGCTGGTCTTCGATCACTTCAGCCACAGCCTCACGCTCGTGGGCTTCTCGCGCGACGCCGCCGAGCAGAGCGTCGTCGAGGCACGCCTGGCCGAGTACGAGCGGCGTCTGCTGTGGACGCGCCCCTCGCTGCCGGGGCCCTTCGCGGCGACGAAGCCGGAACGGCGCTCGCTCTCGCACGAAACCTTCCTCGAGGGCGTTGCGAAGGCGAAACGCGCCATCTATGAAGGCGACGTCTATCAGTTGCAGTTGAGCGTGCGCTTCGAGGCGCCGGTCGAAGGCGAGCCCTTCGATCTCTACCGCCGCGTGCGCGCCAAGAACCCCTCGCCCTATATGTTCTTCCTCGACACGCCTTACGGCGCCGTGTTGGGCGCTTCGCCGGAGTTTCTGGTCCGGCTCGACGGCAGCACCGCGCGCCTGCGTCCCTTGGCGGGGACGCGGCCGCGTCACGAGGACCCGCTGGTCGAGGCGCGCGTCATGCGCGAGCTCTTGGCCGACCAGAAGGAGCGCGCCGAGCATGTGATGCTGGTGGACCTCGCGCGCAACGATCTGGGGCGCGTCTGCCGCTTCGGCAGCGTGCGCGTCGACGAGCTGATGACCATCGAGAAGTACAGCCACGTCATGCACATCGTCTCAAACGTGGTCGGTGAGCTGCGTGAGGATTGCGATGCCGTCGATCTCTTCAGCGCCGCCTATCCCGCTGGGACGGTGACCGGCACGCCCAAGATTCGCGCGATGCAGATCATCAACACGCTGGAGCCGCTCGCGCGCGGATTCTATGCCGGAAGCGTCGCACACTTCGATTTCGACGGGGACATGGACTCCTGCATCACGTTGCGCAGCGCGCACGTGCGTGACGGCCGCGTCTACTTCCAAGCGGCGGCCGGTATCGTGGCTGACTCCGATCCCGAGGCAGAGTATGCGGAGGTACACCACAAGACGCGCATCATCGCCGAGGCGCTAGGGCTGACGCCATGGTAACGACGGCGGCGCCGCGCGTCCTGCTGCTGGACAACTACGACTCGTTCACCTACAACATCGCGCATGCGCTGGCCGCGGTGGGCGCCGCTGTGGAGGTTCTGCGCGCCGATGCTTTGGACGTCGAGCAGGCGTTGGCGCGCGACGACGACGGCATCGTCGTCGGCCCCGGCCCCGGGCGCCCGGAGGACGCGGGCATCAGCGTGCCCTTGGTGCTCGCCGCGGCGGGGCGCCGGCGCCCGCTCTTCGGCGTTTGTCTGGGCCATCAGGCATTGGCGCAAGCCTTTGGCGCTACGGTCGGCTATGCGCCGGCGCTCTTGCACGGCAAGACCTCGTTGATCCGCCACAGCGGCGGACGCCTCTTCGAGGGCGTACCGCAGGGATTCGCGGCGACGCGCTACCACTCGCTGGCGGTTGAGGAGCAGAGTCTGGGCGCGGCGCTGCGCGCCGTCGCCTGGAGCGACGACGGCGTGCTGCAGGGCATCGAGCATCCGTCGCTGCCGCTCTATGGCGTGCAGTTCCATCCCGAGTCGGTGCTGACCGATGCCGGCGGGCGCATCTTCGCGAACTTTCTCCAGGTCGTGCGCGGCGGAGCGGACGAGGGATGATTCGCGACCTCTTACAGCGTGCGATGCGTGGCGAGCAGCTCTCCGCGGAGGACGTGGCGCTGGCGATCGGGCGACTGATGGACGGCGAAGAGCCGCCGGCGCTGATCGCCGGTCTCCTGGTTGCCTTGGCCATGAAGGGCGAGACGCCGGAGGAGGTGATCGGCGCGGCGCGTGCCATGCGCGACCGCGCCCTGCGCGTGGAGCACGGGCTGCCGTTGGTGCTCGACGTCGTCGGCACCGGGGGCGACGGCGCGCACACCATCAACATCTCCACGGCGGCGGCACTGACCGTGGCCGGTGCCGGCGTGCCGGTCGCCAAGCACGGCAACCGCGCGGCGTCCAGCCGCTGCGGCAGTGCCGACGTCCTCGAGGCGCTGGGCGTCGAGCTCTCGCTGGATCCAGATGAGGCGGCGCGCCGGCTGCGCAGCGATCGCATGGTCTTCCTCTTCGCGCAGCGCTTCCATCCGGCCATGAAGAACGCCGCGCCCGTGCGCCGCGATCTGGGTGTGCCCACCATCTTCAACATCCTGGGCCCGCTCACCAATCCCGCCGGCGTGCAGCGCTTGGTGCTGGGCGTTGCGCAGGAGCGCCTGGTGATGCTGGTGGCGGAGGCCTTGCTGGGGCTGGGCTGCGAGCGCGGCGCCGTCGTGCACTCGCTGGACGGCGTCGACGAGCTCTCCGGGGCGGCGCCGGCGGTGGTTGCGCTGGTCGGCGGCGGGCGCGTCGAGCTCACGCGGCTCGATCCACAGGAGCTGGGCGTGCGTGCGCAGTTGAGTGACCTACGCGGCGGCGACGCGCCGGAGAATGCGCGCGCGCTGGAATCGATCCTGAGCGGCGAGCGCAGCCCGCGCGCCGACGTGGTAGCGCTCAACGCGGCGCTGGCGCTGCAGGTCGCCGGCCTCGTCGAGGAGTTGCGCGAGGGTCTCGCGCTCGCGCGGCAGAGCATCGCGCAGGGGGCGGCGCTGGCCACCTTGCAGGCGATGCGCGCGCCACATCGCAGTATGCATGCACGGAGCGCAACGGACGCGCGTGAGGAGATGAGCGGGAAGATGCGTGGGGAGCCGAGCGGGGATCGGGCACCGTGAACGACGTCCTGCGCCGCCTGCTGGATGCCAAGGCCAAGGTATTGGCGCAAGAGCGTGCGAGCGAGCCTTGGGAGGCGCTGGATGAGCGCGCGTGCCGGCGCGTGGAGCAGCGTCGCAGCTTCGGCCAGGCCTTGCGCGCAACCGGGGAGCGGCCCGCGATCATCGCGGAGATCAAGCGTGCCTCTCCCTCCCTGGGGCTGATCGTCCACGAGTTCGACCCGGCGCGCATCGCCGCGGCCTACGAGCGTGCCGGCGCCGACGCCATCAGCGTGCTCACGGAGAGCGATCACTTCCTGGGCGAGCTGCGCTTTCTGGAGGTCGTGCGCGCGAACGCGGCGCGGCCGCTGCTGCGCAAGGATTTCTTGACCGATCCGTACCAGGTGGCGCAGTCCGCCGCCTACGGCGCCGACGCCTACCTGCTGATCGTGGCCGCGCTCGACGACGCTCGCTTGGCGGAGTTGATCCAGGCGGGTGAGCGCTACGCGCTCGACGCGCTGGTGGAGGTGCACGACGCGGCGGAGCTGGCACGCGCTCTGCGGGCCGGCGCAAAGCTGGTGGGAGTCAACAATCGCGACTTGCGCACCTTCGACGTCGACCTGGCCGTGAGCGAGGAGCTGCTGCCGGCGATCCCAAGCGACGTGCTCGTGGTCAGCGAGAGCGGCTTTCGGACGGCGGAGCAGATACGCCGCCTGCGCGCGGCCGGTTCGCAGGCGTTCCTGATCGGCGAGTGGCTGATGCGCAGCGATGACCCCGTCGCGGCCTTGCGCGAGCTGCGCGGCGTGGAGGTACAGCGGTGACGCGCATCAAGATCTGCGGGATGCGCGGCGTCGAGGACGCGCTGGCCGCCGTTGAGGCCGGCGCGGATGCGCTGGGCGTGATCCTGGCGGCCTCTCCGCGCCGCGTCGGCCTGGAGGAGGTCGCCGAGATACGCCGCGCCGTGCCGCCGTTCATCCCGCTGGTGGGCGTCTTCGTCGATCCGAAAGGCGACGAGGTGCGCGCGGCACTGGCGGCGGGTGTCGACGTGCTGCAGTTCAGCGGAGGCGAGTCGCCGGCATTCTGCCGCGGCTTCGCGCGTCCGCACATAAAGGTCTTTCACGTCGGCGAGCACGCCCCCGATCGCTCGCGCATCGCCGCGTACCAGGGGGCGATGCCGATGTTCGATACTGCCGGTGGCCAGCTGCCCGGCGGAACGGGCACGCCGTTCGCGTGGTCGCTGTTGGAGCCGCTGCGCGACTGCGGCCCCTTCGTCGTTGCGGGCGGGCTGCAGGCGGAGAGCGTCGGCGAGCCGATCGCCATGCTGAGGCCGTTTGCCGTCGACGTGAGCAGCGGCGTCGAGCGCGACGGGCGCAAGAGCCCGGAGTTGATGCGCGCCTTCGTGCGCGCGGTGAGGGAGAGCGATGCAACAGCCCGATGAGCGCGGGTATTTCGGCCGCTTCGGCGGCCGCTACGTCCCGGAGGTTCTGCATGCGGCGCTCGATCGGCTCGAGCACGCGATGCGCGATGCATTCGCCGATCCCATGTTCTGGCACGAGTACCGTTCGCTGCTGGTCGACTACGTGGGGCGCCCCTCGCCGCTCTACGAGGCGCGGCGCCTGAGCGAGGCCGCCGGCGGCGCACGCATCTTCCTCAAACGCGAGGACACCAACCACACCGGCGCGCACAAGATCAACAACACCGTTGGTCAGGGTCTCCTGGCCAAGCGCATGGGAGCGCGCCGCATCATCGCCGAGACGGGCGCCGGACAGCACGGCGTGGCGACGGCGACCATCGGCGCCAAGCTCGGCATTCCCGTGGACGTCTACATGGGTGCGAAAGACGTGGAGCGGCAGGCACTCAACGTCTATCTCATGCGTTTGATGGGCGCGACGGTACACCCGGTTGCCAGCGGCACGCAGACGTTGAAGGATGCCACGAACGAGGCCTTTCGTGTCTGGGCGGCCTGCGCCGAAGAGACGTTCTACGTGATCGGCAGCGTCGTGGGCGCCCATCCCTATCCGTACATGGTACGCGAGTTCCAGCGCGTGATCGGCGATGAGGCGCGCACGCAGTCGCTGGAGAAGCTCGGGCGCCTGCCGGACGATGTGGTCGCTTGCGTCGGCGGTGGCAGCAACGCGATGGGGATATTCGCCGCCTTCGTCGACGATGCGGATGTGCGCCTGTGGGGCGTCGAGGCCGCCGGCCACGGTCTGGACAGCGGCGAGCACGCGGCCTCGCTGAGCGCCGGCAGCGTCGGCATCCTCCACGGATCACGCTCGTATGTCTTGCAGAGCGACGAGGGGCAGGTCTTGGAGACACACTCCGTTTCAGCGGGCCTGGACTACCCCGGCGTGGGGCCCGAGCACGCCTATCTCAAGGACAGTGGCCGCGTGACCTACGCCGGCGTCGGTGATGAGCGGGCGTTGGAGGCCTTTCACG
>JAGWST010000084.1 GCA_028869325.1 bacterium
GACGCCCCCGCAGCCTCGGATGCCACGAAGACGACTTGATCTTTCGTGATCTCGGAGGAGTACAAAGGCACCGGCGCCGCGGCGGCCGAGGAGCCTGCGTGGGACCAAAAGGAGATGTCGCTGACGGAGCACCTGCGGGAGCTCCGTAACCGTCTCTTGATCGTCATCGTGACGGTCGGCGTCATCTCGATCTTCGCCTTCCTCCCGTCGCAGTACGTGATCCCGTGGATGGTACACATGTACTTTCCGCCGGAGATCCAACTGCACGCCTTCGGCCCCGCCGATGTCATCGCCGTCGAGTTCAAGCTCTCGCTGCTGGCGGGCGTGGTGGTGGGTCTGCCCGTGCTGCTCTACCAGTTCTGGATGTTCGTGGTGCCGGCGATCCACCCGCACGCGCGCCGCGTGGTCTATGCCTACGTCGCCCCGTCGTTCTTTCTGGCGCTGGGCGGCATGGCGTTCTGCCACTTCTTGATCCTGCCGCACGTGGTCAAGGCGCTACTGCTGATGACCTCGCACGTCGCCGTGCCGACCTTCGGCATCTCCCAGACGCTGGGCTTGATCCTGATCATGCTGCTCATCTTCGCGCTGATCTTCCAGCTGCCGGTGGTGGCTGTGGTCCTCGCACGCTTGGGCTTCATCGACGCGGCGAAGATGCGCGGCTACCGCCGCTACGTCTTCATGGCCTTCATGGTCGCCGGAGGCATCGCCGCCCCGGACGGCAATCCGCTGACGATGGCTCTGATCGCGGTGCCGATGTATCTGCTCTACGAGGGCTCGATCGTCGTGGTCGCGCTGCTGGAAAAATCGTGGAAGGCTGCGGACCCGTTCCGCTAGGATAACGAGCATCATGGCCACTGCCGCCGGAGCGGAGCGGCTCTCGTCGCTCCAAGCCCTCTACGCCGAGTTCATCGACACCTTCGGCAACGTGCTCTTCGCCGTCAGCCTGCTGGTGGTGTGGGGCACCATGACCTTGGTCGGCGTCGTGATCGATCAGGACAAGGCGCCCGCGGCATACTTCAACGAGTATCCGGCGCAGTTGGCGCGCGCGATCCTGCGGCTGGGCTTCGACCACATCTACCACTCGTACGAGTACGTCGGAATCATCGGATTGATTCTCACCAGCCTCACCGTCTGCACGTTCAAGCGCGTGATCCCGGCGCGTCTGCCGCCCCTGCGCCCGGTGCTGGTCGACAAGATCCCCCTGCACGCGTTCATCCAGGCGCGCGGCAGCGAGGAGGAGGTGAAGTCGCGACTCGAGCGCTTCTTGGCCAAGGCCGGCTGGCAGATTCGCCGCAAGGTCTTCAACGGCGTCGAGTGGACCTTCGCCGACAAGCACAACTGGGCGCGCCGCGGAGTGTTGGTGGCGCACCTAGGGTTCGTCATCATCGCGGCCGGCACCACGCTCTACTGGTGGAAGGGCTACTCGGGGGAGGCCGCGATCCTCTCGGGGCAGACGGTCACGATCCCGCAGAACGGCGACCGCCTCACCGTACATTCGTTCAACTACACGATCAAGCCGACGCCCACGCGCGGCGGCACCATCTACCAGCCCGTCGACTACGTCTCCGATCTCACGGCGTTCAGCCCCGGCGGCCGCGCGACGCGCTACCTGCTGCGCGTCAACCACCCGCTGCAGTTTGACGGCATCGCCTACTATCAAGCCTCGTACGGCTACGGCGTGCGCTTCCGATTGACGCAGGCGGGCCGCCCCGTTGCCGGTGTGCCCGACGGACCCATGCTCGAGGGCGACGCCTTTCCCGTCGGCCCGACGGGGCGCTCGATCCAGTACACGCAGTTCGTCGGCACCATCGATCCGCGCTCGCCCGGCGGCATCGGCGCCGATCCGCGCCCCTTCAATCCCGGCGTGCTGGTGACGGTATTCGACGGCACGCAGCCGATCGGTCAAGAGATCGTTCCGCTTGGCCGCGCGGCCGATCTCGGCGGCGGCTATCGGCTTGAGCCCGTCTCCTACCGGCTCTACTCGGGCATCAAGCACCGGCGCTGGTAGACCGCGGGCGGGAAAAGCAGCCCTGCACTGCGCCAACACAAGATCCACCGCATCCTGCGCGAGCAACGCGCACTCGGCAGCGGCCGAGCGCATCTCCATGGTGAGAGTGCGCCGCGCATCCTGGAGGAGCGACGCTTGCCTCTGTGCGGAGGTCTCGCCCGCCTGCCCAAGCAGCGCGGTCACTCGTCGCAAGCCAGGCGTATCCTTTCTGCGTATCAGCGCCAGGCGTCGCGTCATCGCGCCCCGCACTGCCCCAGGCAACCCATCCAGCAAAC
>JAGWST010000085.1 GCA_028869325.1 bacterium
CTCCGCAAGATCCCGTTGTTCGCCGAGTTCGATGACGAGCAGATCGCCGAAGTGGGAAAACTCGTCCAGACGCGGCGTGTCCCCAAGCACCAGATCATCGTCTACGAGGGGGACCCCGGGGACTCGTTCTACGTTCTGTTGAGGGGCTCGGTTGCCGTGTCGCGGATGACCGGCGAAGGGAAGGAGACGATTCTCTCCATCCTCAAAGAGGGCGACTTCTTTGGCGAGATGGCGTTGCTCGACTCCTCGCTGCGCTCCGCCTCCGTGAAGACGCTCACCGACGTCGAGGTCGGTCTGGTAACGCGTGCCGACTTCCTCGATCTGCTGGGGAAGAATCCGTCCATCGGCCGTTCGCTGGTGGTCGCGCTCGCCGAACGGCTACGCGAGGCCAATCAGCAGATCGCGGCCTCGGCGTACCAAGATATTCGCAGCCGCCTCGCGGCGCTGCTGCTCAAGCTTTCGGAGAAGTTCGGCGAAGAGGTGGCAGAGGGTCTGCGCATCTCGCAGCGGCTCACCAACCAAGAGATGGCGAGCATGGTAGGCACCACGCGTGAGACCGTCAACCGGACGCTCAACAAGTTCTGGGACGAGCAGCTCATCGACATGCGCACGGCGCACATCGTCATCAGGGATATGGACGGCCTCAACCGTTTGGTCGAGTAGTCTCGTCTAGCAATCGTACGCCGCGGGCATTGCGCGCGCATGGCGATTCTCAGCCGCGCGGCGTTGCCGCTTGGTCTTGCGCTCGGCGATGACGGCTTTGCCGTCTGCGAGCTGACCCGCTCCGGCCGAGGTGCGAGCCTGCGGCGAGTGATCTTCGAGCCGTACGAGGGGCGCGCGCCCGCCGCTGCCATCGGCGCGGTGGTCCGCCAGCAGGGCTGGCTGAGGCGGCCGTGCATCGCCGGCATCGACGCCGCCGCGGCCACGCTGCATGCCGTGCAGCTTCCGCCGATGCCCGCGCGCGAGCGGCGCGATGCGGCGCTGGTGGAGGCGCAGCGCCTGGCACGCGATCGCGAGACCCCGCTGGTGGTGGACCTCGCCGCGCTGGAGCGCGGCTGGATGCTGGCCGCGGCGCCGCAGCCCGCCGTCCATTCCCTGGCGGCGACCGTGGAGGGGGCGGGCCTGCGCGTGCGCGCCATCGATCTGGAGCCGTTGGCCCTGGGCCGAGCCCTCGACGTGCATGCCGGTGACGCCACGCTGGACATCGGGGCGCGGCGCAGCACGTTGACGCTGAGCACCGGTGGCGTGCCGTTCGTGCGGATCTTGCCGGGCGGTGCCTCGACCGCGCCGGAGGGGCTGGCGGTCTCCGCCGGGGAGGCGCTCGACTTTGCGCAGAGCCGCGGCTTCGGCGCCGCGCGCCGGCTGCTGTTGAGCGGCGCCGGCGCGACGGCGGAGGGGATCGCGGAGCTGGCGGCCAGCGTGCTTGGTATTCCCGCGTCGATCGGAACGCCGCGCGCGGAGCTCTCGACGGAGCGCTATCCGCTCGACTTCGTGCGCGCGACGGCGCCGCGCTGGTTGACGGCCTGCGGTCTGGCGCTCTGGGAGATCGAGGAACTCGCCTCGTGCGCGTGAACCTGCGCCCCACTGCGCACCACCGGCGGCGCAGCGCGTTGCTGGCGTGGCGCGCCGCGCTCCCGCTGCTGCTGATCGCCATGGCCTTCACCGATGCGGCCCTCCACGGCGCGGCCGCGCGCCTAGCGTGGCTGGAGGGCCAACGCGCGCGGGAGCGGCAGGCGGCA
>JAGWST010000086.1 GCA_028869325.1 bacterium
CGCCCGCTCACCGCTGCCGAGCAGACCGAAGAGCTGCGCGAGCTGGCGGAGGAGGCGTCCAAGGGCAACGGCATGCGCCCGGCCCTGGGCATCTCCACGGCCAGCGAGGCCGCCGAGGAGGAGGCCGTCGAGGCCAAGCAAGATGCCGCGGCCGAGGCCGACGCCGGCGCGATCGTCATCGGTGACGGCGAGGCAGGCGAGGGACGCCGCCGCCGGCGGCGGCGCCGTCGGCGGGGCGGCCGCCATCGCGACGTCGAGACGGCTGCGGAGTTGGGAATCGCGCCAGCCAGCATGGAGGCGCAGCTCGATGGCCTGCGCGAGAGCGAGGAGCCGGTCGAGAGCGGCGTCGCCGGGGTCTCGGCCACCGAGGAAGACGGCATCGCCCCGGGCGAGGGGCACCGTCGCCGTCGGCGGCGGCGCCGCCGGCGGGGCGGCCGCGGCGGAGGCGCAGAGGTAGCCGCGCAAGGCGGAACGCCGCTGCCGGGGGAGCGCGAGATCTTTCGCGTCCACCCCGAGGGCCGTGCCGAGGCGACCGGCGAGCGTGCTCCCTCGACGGCGCTGGTGCGCCAGCGTGTGGAGCTGGCCGTGGAGGCACCGCCGCCGCACCTGGTCGCGGCGCCGGAGGAGGCAAGGGTCGCCAAGCCCACACGACGGCGCACGACGCGCAGCTCGGCAAAGTCGGGGGGAGCGATCGAGGCCGCCGCCAGCGTCCCCGCGCTACCCGCCGCCAGCGCCGAGACCGCCGTGGAGAAGCCAAAACGCCGCAGCAGCCGCACCAAACCGGCCGCCGAGCGGGGCAAGGCCGCCGCAACCCCCACGGGGGGCGAGACGGACTCGTTCGGTCAGCCCGTGAAGGCCAAGGGCGGGCGCACGCGGGCCGCCGGCGCGAAGGCCCCTGCGGCGGCTGCAGCACCCCCGGCGGCCGCGGCCGCTTCCGCGCCAACAAAGCCCCCACGCTCACGACGCGCAAAGGCCGATGCGGTCGACCCCGCCGAGGTAATCAAGGCAGCCTCTGCGGCAAAGTCGGCCGTCAAGGCGAAGGCGCGAGCGGTAAAGGCCGCCCCGCCGAGCGAGGGCAAGCCGCCAGCCGCGGCGCCGAAGCGAGCGGCGACCCGGCGCACAACGAAGACCACCAGCTAGGAGCCTGGGACGGCTAGCGGGCCGAGGTCTGCTGGCCGTCCTGCGCGAGCCGCTGATTGATGTAGCCCAGCGCGCGGTCGAGCTGCGGGTCGTGCGCGGGGTCGCCAAAGCGCGCGTTGCGCACGTCCTTCGAGACGATGTCCGGCTCGATGCCCTGGTGGTCGATGTCACGGCCGCGCGGCGTAAAGTAGCGCGCCGTCGTGATCTTGATGGCCGAGCCATCGCCCAGCGGGTAGATCGTCTGCACGACGCCCTTCCCGAAGGTGCGCGTGCCGATCAGGATGCCGACGCCCGAGTCTTGGATCGCACCCGAGGTGATCTCGGACGCCGAGGCCGTGTAGCCGTTCACGAGCACCACCAGCGGCTTGGCTGGTACGGCCGTGCTCTCGGCATCGTATGTCATCACGTTCGAGGCTCGGCTCTCCACGCTGACGATCGGCCCGTCGGGGATGAACTTCGAGGCGACGTCGATCGCGGCATTGAGGTAGCCGCCGCCGTTGTTGCGAAGGTCGAGGACGTAGGCGCGCGCCCCCTGCTTCTGCAGCGAAGTGAGCGCCTCGCTCAACTCGCTCGCCGTATCCTGGCCGAAGACGGTCAGTGCGATGTAGCCGATCTTTCCGGAGAGCATGTGGTCGTAGACGCTCGGCGCCTGGATCTGCTGGCGCGTCAACGCCATCGTCC
>JAGWST010000087.1 GCA_028869325.1 bacterium
CGAGGTGACCGTCGAGCGCGCGCCGAGCGCGGGCGGAAACCACGCATCGCGGCTGCCGCCGCCGCCGATCGCCACATTGCCCTGGCGCGCCGCCTCGGCCAGGAGCTGCGCCGCCTCTTCGTAGCTTCGCGGCGCCGAGCGCTCCGCCACGTCCATCAGTACGCCTCTCCCGCCGCTTGCGCCTGATGCGCCAGCTCTTGCATCTGCGTCAGCGTCTTCTGCCGCTTGCCGCCCTCCGCACAGCCCAGGCCGCTGGGAAGCACTTTGTAGGGGTTGAGCGTCCGCTGCGGGTCGCAGGCATCGCGCAATGCGCGGAATGCCTCGAGCGTGGCCTGCGGAAACTGCAGCGCCATGTAGTCGCGCTTCTCCATGCCGATGCCGTGTTCGCCGGTGATGCTCCCGCCGACCTCGACGCACGCTCGCAGGATCTCCTCGCCCGCCGCGATGGCGCGTTTGATCTGCTCGGGGTCGTGATCGTCGAAGAGGATCAACGGGTGCAGATTGCCATCGCCGGCGTGAAAGACGTTGGCGACGCGCAACCCGGCTCTGAGCGCCGCCGCCTCAACGCGCTCCAAGACCTCGGGGAGACGCGTGCGCGGGATGACGCCGTCCTGCACGTAGTACGAGGGGCCGATGCGCCCCATCGCTCCGAAAGCCTTCTTGCGACCCTTCCAGAGCGCTTCGCGCTCCTCGTCGTCGGCCGCCAGCCGCACCTCCACCGCAGCGTTGGCGCGGCAGATGTCGGCGACGCGTTGTGTCGCCCGGTCGATGCCGTCTTCCAGCCCCTCTAGCTCGAGCAACAGCACGGCGCCCGCGTCGACGGGATAGCCGGCGTGCGAGAAGGCCTCGATGGCGCCGAGCGCAGGGTGATCCATCATCTCCATCGCCGTCGGGATGATGCCCGAGGAGATGACGGCGCTGACCGCCTCGCTCGCCGCGCGGCAGGAGTCGAAGGCCACCAGCATCGTGCGCACGCTCTCCGACGTACGCACGATACGGCAGAGAATCTCGGTGACCACGCCGATGGTGCCCTCGCTGCCGCAGAAGACGCCAACCAGGTCCGGTCCCGGCGGATCGGGAGCGCGCGAGCCCAGCCGCACGCGCTCGCCGTCGGCGAGCACCACTTCGAGCGCCAGCAGGTGATTGGTGGTCACGCCGCCGGTCAGCGTGTGCGGACCGCCGCTGTTCTCGGCGACGTTGCCGCCGATCGTGCAGGCGCCTTGGCTCGACGGGTCCGGGACGTAGTGAAAGCCGAGCGGTGCCAAGTGTCTGCTCAGATCGAGATTAACCAGCCCCGGCTGAACCGTCGCCGTGGCGTTCTCCGTGTCGACGCCAAGGATCGACTTCATACGCGCCGTCGAGAGCACGATGCCGCCGCAGAGCGGGATCGAGCCCCCCGAGAGGCCGGTGCCCGCGCCGCGCGGGGTCACGTGCACCCCCTCCTCGGCGCAGAGGCGCACGATTCGCTCGATCTGCTCGGCGCTGCGCGGCAGGGCGACCGCGATCGGCAGCGCGCGGTCGATCGACCCGTCGTACATGTAGAGGCGCAGCTCCTGCGGGTCGGTGAGAAGGCCGTCCGTGCCGAGGATGGCACGCAGCCCGTCGACGAGGGTCGCCGCTGATGGGTCGCTCACAGGGGGTGGTCTCCTTTCCCCTATGATACGACGCGCATCGCTCAAACTGTTTGCACGATACGCACGAGTTTGAAACCCTTTCGCGCCACGCGGACGGAGAGCCGGCAGAGCTCGCGGCCGCCCGCCTCCTCCGGCCCATCCCAGCCGTCCTCGTCGGCGACCGAGACCGCGTAGCGGCCGCCCGGCTCGATCAGATCCTCCGTCTCGACCGGCACGGTCGTCGGGTACTCGGCCGTGCTGCCGAGGCAGAGCAGCAGCTCTCCGCGCTTGCGCAGGGCCACGATCTGGCCCTCCTCGTTGAGCGAGCGGACATGATGCGTCACGTCGTGCTCGTAGTGCCGGCGCGGGTCGCGCGGAGCCGGCTGGCCGGCGGAGAAGAACTGTAGCCGCCCCTCGATGCGCGCAGCAAACCAGCTCAGCCGCCCATCCAGGATCGGCAGATCGCCGACCGCCAGCCAGGACCACTCCGGCGGGATCAGCGGCTCGTAGTGGCGCTGGCGCAAGAGGTTGATGCCGCACATCCCCTCGATCGCCGCCCAGAGGTAGCGCGGGGGCTCCCACGGCGAGAGCCGCATGCCGCGATTGGTGAGCGACTCGCCGTCGAACCACTCGCTGAACTGTCCGGGCACGGTATAGTTCGCTCTGGGATCCTCCGTGTAGTGCGCGTAGGATGAACGCAAGGCGCGCACCATGCCGGCGCTGTCGTGGAACGCGGCGGCGAAGGCGTACCAGAAGTTGACGCCGGGCCAGACGCCGCCCAACAGCCCCAGGTCTTTGGAGGGGTGGTAATCGGCGCTGCCGCGCGGGACCGTGCGCAGCCCCGCCGCGGTCCAGAAGTCCTCGGCTTGAAGGCGGCGCATGACCTCCTTCGACGTGATGTCGTCGGCCACGCGAAACATGATCGGGAAGACCATGTCGGAGGTGACGTCGGTGCGCGCCACGCCGTCGACGTCGTGCGCCAGCAGGTAGAGATGGGTGCGGGGGTCCCGCAGGTGTTCGTTGATCGCGCGCATCAGCGCCGCTGCTTCCCGCTCGTAGCGCTCTGCTTCGTCGTGGAACGCCAGGCGCTCGCCCAGCGTGGCGCAGACGCGCAGGGCCGCGTAGCACTCCGAGTTGATCTCCGTGACGGCGCCGGAGAGCGTGTAGCTCGGAATCACGTTGCGCCACGAGCAGACACCCCACACGTTCACGCCTCGCGCGGTGCAGAACACCAGGCCGCGCGAATCACGCTGCGAGAGAATGTACTCCGCGGCCTTGCGCACGTGCGGATAGATCTCACGGGCAAAATCGTCGTCACCCGTGGCATGGATGTGATGCACGGCGGCAAGCACGAAGAGCGGCGTGTCGTCGTTGATGTTGAGTCCGTAGTCCTCGACCTGCCCCGTGAGCCCGCTATAGTACTCGGGAAGCTTGCCGTCCGCGTACTGCGACGCGGCGGCGCGCCGCAGCATCTCGCGCGAGAACTCCGGGCGCAGGTAGTCGCAGCCGTAGACGAACCACGCCACGTCGCGCATCACCACATTCGAGCTCACGCCAGGCTCGTTGGTGAATGCCAGGCCCGTCGCGCCGTAGTCGACCATCACGCGCAGCATGTTGACCTTGGCCCAGGCTACTCCGTGGTTGATCGTGCGATCCGGCGTGGAGACGCGGGCGACGTCGACGGCTTGGCGGTAGAAGGCGCTCGTGCCCTCGAGCGCCGACGCGTAGTGGTTCTCTCGCTCCAGCGTGGCCAGCGTGGCATCCTCGCCGTCCGGCTCAAAGGCCACGAAGTAGGCGAAAGAGTCGCTCTCGCCGGGAGCCAGCGAGACGTCGACGGCAACCTCCGCGACCAGGCTGCCGACCGCGCCGGTATCGCCGTCGAGTGGGGCCATCAGCAGCGGATCGGCGGATCGCGCGTGATCGAGGCTGGCCCCAAAACGCGTAGGCCGGCGGCTGGCGGTGAACGCGCGCACCCAATTCGGGGCCTCGTCGCTCCACACCAGCAGGGCGCCCTCGCGCTCCTCCCAGCGGGCGCGAAAGTTGCGCTCCGGCTGCTGCGAGGGATCGACCTCCGGCTTGAGCTTGGTGGCGAGCACGCTCAACAGGTGCTGTCGTACGCCACCCGCGTTTTCGATCTTGACCTCGAGAAAGAATCCCGGCGGATCGCCGCGCAGGCCGTACTTCGGAACGTACACGCGCTCCCGGACCCACAGATCGCCCTGCAACCGGAAGCGATGCTCCTGATAGCCCGGATGGAATGCGAACTCGCCCGTCCCCAGTTGTGCCAGCGGGGTCAGTGCGTCGCGGTACTCGGCGCCCGCCGCACGGCTCCACGTGGGCTCGATAAAGCGGTAGTCGCAGCTGGCGTAGCGCACGATGCTCGACCACGTGACTTGCTTCGCGATCCGCGTATCGAAGAGCGCCTGCGGGTAGCCGGTGCCGCGAATGGTCAGCCATACGGTGGAGTTGCCGAGGCTCGCACCCATGGAGAGCTGATCGTCGCGGACGGTATAGACCGGCGGCTGCGCGGCGCCGTTCTCGATCATGCCGACGGCAAATGAGGAATCCATATCACTCTATGGATTCCCCATTTCCAGGATAGCCTTCGCTTGGA
>JAGWST010000007.1 GCA_028869325.1 bacterium
AGACGTCGGCGGCGTCGAGGATCGGTACCTTCGAGGCGGTGACGGTGTTGATCACGTGCGCGCCATGGATCGCCGCGGTCACCTCACCGACGGCGCGAGCGGGCAGGCCCTGCTCGCGCGCCCATGCGGCCATCTCCTCCGCGCGCTCGAGACTGCGCCCCCAGATGCGCAGCTCCTCCAGCGCCATCGCCTCGCGCATCGCCAGCGCGTGCGAGCGCGCCAGCACGCCGGTGCCGAGGATAGCGGCCACGTGCGCCTGGGCAATGGCCAGCAGGCGCGTGGCCACCGCCGAGACTGCGGCGGTGCGCACCTCGGTGACGTAGCGCGCGTCGAGCAGGGCCTCCGGCGTGCCCGTCTGGGGGTTGAAGAGGATCACCGCGCCTTGGTGCGTGGGGAGCCGGCATTCCACGTTACCCTCGAAGACGGTCACCAGCTTCGCGCCCAGCGCACTGCCGTCGGTGATCAGCGAGCCCGGCATGGCAGCCAAGATACCGGCGTGCGCCGGCACGCCAACGCGCAGCGGCATGCGGGCCGTGCCGTCGGCCTGCGCGCGAAGGGCGCGCTCCACGGCGCGCACGGCGTCGGGCATGGTCAGCAGCGGTACGATCTGATCTTCGCGCAGGACCAACATGAGGTTTCCTCCGTAGAATTCGGGCGTTACCGCGGCGGAAGCGGCTCGGTCCCTTCGTCGAGAACGTCGAGGTAGGCACGGTACACGAACAGCCGATCGCGCTTGCGGCCGGTCATTTCGTGCAAGATGCCGAGCGATCGCAGATGGTCGACGGCGCTGCGCACGGTTGGCGCCGAGAGGCCTAAACGCCCTGTCAGCTTCGTAACCGAGAGGACCGGATGGCGCTGAAACGTATGGTGCACGCGCAGCATGGAGCCCGCCTTGCGGCCGAGCACGCCGATGCGATCGCGATCGGCGGCGAAGAGTTCGAGGATGCGTTCCGCCGTCGCCGCAGCCTGCTCGGCGGTCGTCGCGACGCCGGTCAGAAAGAAGCGCAGCCATCGCTCCCAGTCGCCCTCCGTGCGCACGGCTTGCAGTAGTTCGTAGTAGCGTTGACGATGCGTCTTGAAATAGAGGCTGAGGTAGAGCAGGGGCGTTCGCAAGACGCCCTCAGCGCAGAGCAGCAGGGTGATCAGTAATCGTCCGACGCGCCCGTTGCCGTCGAGGAACGGGTGGATGCTCTCGAATTGGACGTGCGCGAGCGCGGCTCTCAGCAGCAACGGGACGCGCTGCGGTTGACCGTGAAGAAAGCTCTCGAGTTCGCCCATGCACTCCATGACGCGATCCGGTGGGGGCGGAACGTATGCCGCGTTACCCGGGCGCGTTCCGCCGATCCAGTTCTGCGTGCGGCGAAACTCGCCGGGAGCCTTCTCGTTGCCGCGGCCCCTCGCCAAGAGCACGCCATGGATCTCTTGGATGAGACGCAACGAGATCGGCAGCGTTTCGAGCCGTTTCAGACCGTAATCGAGCGCGGAGACGTAATGCGAAACCTCGCGTACGTCGTCGAGTGGAATGCCGCGCAGCTCGTCGTCCTCGAAGAGCAGAAGATCGGAGAGCGAGGACTGCGTGCCCTCGATCTGCGAGGAGAGCAGGGCCTCCTTGCGCACGTACATGGAGAGAAAGAGCGAACTGTCCGGCAAGACACTGGCGGCGCCGTCCAATCGGCCGAGCGCAAAGTTGGCCTGGTCGAGCAGCGCCTGGAGTGCTGCATCGAGCTGAAGCGGCGGCTCGGGAGGCAATGGCTTCGGAACGAAGGCCCGAAAGGGCTCCGGTGGCGTATCGACCCGGACGTGGGTCCCACTCTCTCTGCGCATGAGGCCTCCGCCTAACGCAAGGATCCTTTCTTAACGGCAGTTCTTAAGAAAGGGAAAGGCCTTATCCTTTCTTAGCGCCGGCGTAACGGATGCGCCAGATGCTCCCCGAGTCGTCATCGGCTAGGAAGAGGTCGCCGTCGGGCGCCTCGGCGATGCCCGTCGGCCGCGCGGAGCGCACGCCGATCTCATTCTGGAAGCCCCCCGCGAAGGGCTGCCACTGCGTGGTGGGATCGTTCCAGTCCACAGGCCGCGGCGGCTCGTCGCCGCGCATCGGGACAAAGACCACGCGCGGTGGCACCAGCGGCAGGTGCCACGAGCCGTGGAGCGTGACGAAGGCGCCGTCCCAGTATTGCCGCGGGAAGGGGTGGGCGCCGCTGCCGGTGGGCCGCTGGTAGAACGTCGCCCCGATCGGCGTGGTGTAGGCCGGAAAGACCACGCGTGGCACCACCTGACTCCTACAGTCGACGCCGCCGCGCGTCGGCACGTGGTTTTCCACGCAGAGCGGCCAGCCGTAGTCGGCCGGGGGCGGGTGCGCCGTCACCGGATCGAAGATCTCGTACGGGTGGCCGTGCGCCAATTCGTCCTGCCCCGCGTCGCCCGCCCAGAGGCTGCCCGTTGCGGGATTCACCGCCAGCGCGATGGCGTTACGGATGTGGATGGCGATGGGGTGCATGCCGCCGCCGCTGGGCGACATCGCCTGGACGGTAGCGCGCGTCGCGTCCAGCTCGGGCCGGCAGTTGTTGCACGAGGAGCCGACGCTGGCGTAGAGCACGCCCTTCGAGAAGGCCAGTGTTACGGTCTTATGGTCGCGCGATTCGCCGCTGGTGCGCACGTGCGCGATCGCTTGCGGCTGCGCGCGCGGCGTGAGATCGCCCGTACGGTAGGGAATGCGCCAGATGTGAAACTGCCCGCCGACGTACAGCACGTCATCGGCCAGCAGCACGCCGGCGGTCGGGGCGTCGGCGATGCGCACGAAGAGGCGCGGCGCGCCCGGCGTCTCGGAGTCCGCGTGCGGGACGACGGCCACCTCATCGTCGTAGGTGCCGACGAAGAGATCGCCGTTGGGGGCCACGGCCAACTCGCGCGCACGATCGACGTGGGCGACCACCGTGGCCGTGAAGCCGGGCGGTAGGGTTGGGATCATGACGTGTCGTCTCTTGCTCTTCGGCAGGGCCCTCTCGCTGCCCTCGGCGAAGCCGCCGATCCATGGTCTCCGCGGCAACGGCTCTGACGCACTTGAAAGAGGGTAATCGGCGCTTCGTGAGCGGCGCGCCCACGCATCCGCGGCGCGATGATACGCGGCGCGCCGCGCAGGCGGAGAGACAGACGCCCTTTGCCGCCGTCTTGGGCTGCTCCGACTCGCGTGTGCCGCCGGAGATGCTCTTCGATCAGGGCATCGGCGACCTGTTCGTCGTGCGTAACGCCGGCAACATCGCCGACGACGTTGCGTTGGGCAGTATCGAATACGCGGCGCGGTATCTGCAGGTGCCGCTCATCCTCGTGCTGGGCCACGAGCGATGCGGCGCGGTCACGGCGGCGGTCGAGTCCGTCGAGAGCGGTGTGCAGGTGGGACCGCATATCGACCGCTTGGTGGATGCCATCACACCGGCCGTTGCGAAGGCGCGTAGCGAGAGCGGCGGTCTGCTGGAGAACGCGATTCGCGAGAACGTGAGAGCGATGGTCGCGAAGGTGGCATCCTCCGCTCCCGTGCTCGCGCCGTTGGTGCAGGCGGGCAAGGTGCGCGTCGCCGGAGCCGTCTACGGGTTGAAGAGCGGCGCGGTGACCTGGCTGTAGTTTCAGCCCCTCAGTGCAGGCTCCACTCGTTGCAGAAGTACGTGATCGGCACATAGTTTTGTACGTGGAAGTTCTTCACGCGCGGTCCTAGGCCGATACAATTCACCAACTGGGCGAGCGGCATCGTCACCGCGTTTTTCCACAGTATGCGGCTTGCCAGCTCAAAATCGTTGCTCGCAAGGGCTCGATCCAACTGCGGGCTGCAGAAACGCGAGAAGTTCTCTCCCTGATCGATGGCCGCACAGGAGAACGAGTCAGCGAGGCCCGGATCGCGGTTGTACGAAGCGCCGTCGAGCGCGAGATCGAAATGTCCGCCGTGCAAGGGACCGTTGGGCGCAAAGTACTCCTGCGGAGAAAACGTCTTGACTTCGAGGTCGATGCCGGCGGATCGAAGCTGCGCTTGCAAGAGCAGACCGATGTTATCTCCGAGTCCCGGCAGGCCCGCAAAGGTCAATTGAACGCTCTTGGGATAGAGTGACTGGAGCCTTTGTCGCACGCGTTCGGGGTCTGGTCTAATCTCCGGAACGCGAAGTGCGCCGGAGAGTTCCGGCGCGACGATCGTATTCGCCGGGAGGCCCCAGTCCCCGAGCGCCTTCCTGCGTAGCGCTTCGCGATTGATCGCGGAGAACGTCAATTCGCGCAGCCGAGCATCGGAGAGCACTCCGGAAACATTCGCGAACAGCATGAGCGCACCGCCGGTGTAGCGTGCGAAACGCAAGTGTCGAGACTCTACGAAGGCATGCGGAACGATCAGCGCGATGTCGTATTCGCCCGCCGCAAAGCCAACGGCCTCCGTATTCTGATCCGGGACGAAGGTATAACGGATTTCCGCTACGCTGCTAGGTCCCCGTGGCGATGACGACCAGGATTGCAGCGTGTAGGCCCCGGTTGAATTCGAGAAACCGCGGATGGCGAACGGGCCTGTACCTACCGGAGATCGCCCAGCGCGAACGAGCGGAAGATTTGGCTCGCCGTACGCCGAGAAGAAGCCAAACGGGAAGAGGGGGTCCGGGCGCTCGAGTGAGACGCGCACTCGATGGGGAGAAAGGGCTTCGACGCTGCGCACCAGCGAATATGGACGGTTGCCCCTCCAGCCGGAATCCTGGACGCGCTGGAAGGCAGCCACCACATCCCCGGCGGTGAAGGCAAGGCCGTCGTGCCAACGGACCCCACGCCGCAGTGTGTACGTTACCGCCAAGCCGTCCGGGCTGATCCCACCGTTTCTCGTCGTAGGAACTTGCTCGGCGAGCAGTCCTACCGGGCCGTGCCTGCCAACCCCAACCAGGCCATCCGCGTAGAGCCAGGCCATGTCGCTCACAGCCGGCGTCTGAGTAGTGTACGGGTCCAGTACTGAGGAGTGCGCAAAGCCAGCCAGTCGCAAAATGCTTCGCTCGGCCGCGCTGGCAGGCAATGAGGATCTCAGAGAAAGAGCGAACGCAGTGCACGCGGTCAGGAGCCGCCCGCGTGTCATTGGGCTTCCGGTCGTCGCAAGCGCGCGCGTGCGATCTAGCGCGATGTGCGGCGCGAGGTGGCGCAGTAGAGGTCCTTTTGAGTAGCGATCTAAAGGCTCTGGCACTTATGGGCTCGTCCAACTCTGGGGAGCGCAAGTTGTACTTCGAATCTCTGCACCAGCAGATCGACGACCGGCGTATCGACGCATACGCGCGCGCGATGGGATTCGTCTCGGGGATCGGCCGTCTCTCTCATCTGACAGACGATGTGCTCATCGATATTCTAAAGAAAGTCCATATCAGAAACGGTTTGAGGGTTCTCGATCTCGGAGCGGGCCGTGGTTTCCTGCCAAGATGGTTGAGCTGGCGCGGTATTGACATCGATTATGTCGGCATCGACTTCAGCGAATCGGCCATCGCCGCCGCGCGGCGGAATGCCCCCGGGAGCAGATTCGTTCAGACGGACTTCTTCGAACGACCTCAATTGGGCACCTTTGATTTAGTGTTTGCAATCGAGGCGACGGGGGATGGGTATGTTACCCCGGGTCTCGCGAATGTCATGCTCGAAGCACTACGGCCGGGTGGCATTGCTATTGCGACGATCGTGACCATTCGAGCGGGGTTCGACGATGCGCTGGCCGACAGCCGCTCGGCGTTCGAAGCCCGCGGGGGCCGCGTCGTGCTCCGGGACTATACAGCCAAAACGGAGCCCTTCGTGAAGCGACTATGCGAGCTTGTGCTGGCCGACCCCGCCGGGCCGGGAGATCTGCGCGAAAAGTCCCAGACGGAGTCCTCGATGTTTCTTGCCTCTATCGAGAAAGGAACCTATGGCTACGCCGTGGCTATGGCGACGAAGTAACCGGCGTGCAGCGAGAATCAGGCGCCGATGATCGATCTGATCGTCTTGCCGATGTGACCGTCGACGAGCGTTGATTCGAGATCCGGGACGAGGACGCGTGCGACCGAAACCGGGAGGTCCCGGGGCGAGATGTCGACCACAACCGCGCGCCGGATTCCCGCGTGCCTAAAGGCTTCGAGAACATCTCGAAGCTCCGCGGCGAGGCATGGCCGCGAACGGTCGCTTAGCGCGGAGTACGGCCGGCACGGTATCGGGGCATCGTAGTACCAGCGCCCCGAAGGCGCCACGGTCCTCCTTCGACCGTGGTGCCCAAACGCTTCGGAGGTCTCGCCTGGCCGAAGGAGATCCTCTCGGGCGCCTTGGATGTCGACCGATCGCGTCTGCGCCGCCTCGGTTATCGCTCGAAGCGCGGCCTGTCTTGGAGACCATGAGGCTCCGAGCCCGAAATGGCTCATTACGGGCTCCGTGCTTTCCTCATTGATACTTGCCATCATCACGGTGGGGAGGTTCGAGTCTTCTTGGGCCACGAGCCTCAAATCTAGCCCCGCTCGGCGGATCCTTTCGTACAGGTCGTCGAGAAGGTTGTCACCGGTTGGGAACGGCACGCGGTCGACCGCTGGATCGTCGACCATTTGTGAGACGTCGATCCGTTCGCCGATTCCGCGAGCCAAAGCCTCGAGAACCAAGCGCGGCCTGACGTGGGCCCTGGTGTGCGCGATTGCCCAGCCATGACGCTCAATGTATTCCATCAGCGCATGGTAAACTGCCTCTAGGAGGTTGTTGCCGGAAGCGAGGCCGTTGCTCGAACTCATGAGAAAGATGCGCTCGCCGTGCCAAGGGGATTTGACGGCAGCAAACGGCACGAGCACTCTCTGCTCGGAGAGCACATCGAGGCCTTCGACGAAATCGACCTCCTGGTCATAAACCGATTCGAGCATTCCCAAGCCCGAGAAGCCGATGTCCGGGCTGACTTCACGGGGCCTCAAACGGATCGTGGCAAGTTCGGCGTAGGCTCCGCATTGACGCTCGACGGCCTCCATGATCGCGCTGCACATCGCGTGATCGCGCGTGGGGCCCTTGCCGTTGTAGACGCTGATCGCGTCGGCGGAGTCCGGCACCACGGCGCAGAACGTCGGGATGCCGATACGGTCGAGTTCGGTGGTGTCACCGATCCGGGTGATCCCGAAGCGTTGCCGGATCTGTGGCAACAGCTCCAGCGTCTCGATGAGAGGGCAGGTTCTGTCCTCCGAGTTGGCGGTTTTGGGCGCCGACTCCGGGAGCCAAGGGATGGCCATGCGGTTTGGTTCTCACGCCTTGGCGACCCGCCTGCTTGAGCCCGGCAGCCCTAGTCACAAAGCGGGATGCCCGCATTGCCCGCTCGAATCACTGCTCGGAGAGGAATCATACGTGATCGTTGGCTCTCAACAGAGACTCATCGGTCGGAATCGTGAGGTGGCATGGGTCACCTCAGAGGTACGCCGATCGTGGGTGGAAAGAAGGGCTCGCGTCACCGGAATCGACGGGGCATCCGGCATCGGTAAGACCGCGCTTCTCAACGCAGTCATCGGTGAACTTTGTTCCGAGCAAGCCTTGACGCTACGAGTGACCTGTTACGAGGGGCAGGCGACGGCGCCACGCGCCGCCCTAGATCGCTTGATCGCCTCCGGACTCGCTGAGCTCGACGCCCCCATCCGCTCGCGCTACGCTGGAGGGCTTGAGGGCCCGTTGGCGTCGCTGGGGCTTGCATCGCAGCGGATACTGAATTACGAGCCTGCCGGTACAACCGTTGACGCAGATCTCTCGGATCGTGCATCTCTTCGCCTGCTCGACGGTCTGTTGCTGGACTACGCTGTGCTGGTCGTCCTCGACGATGCGCAGTGGCTCGATCCGGAGACGGCACGCTTTCTCACGCGTCTGCCCGTTGGCCGAGAGGAAAGGCCGCTCCACATGCTGATCTCGGAGCGAGAGCGAGGTACCGCGCCGTTCAATCTGTTGACCCGTCACACGCAGTTTCACATTGGGGAGCTCGATCCCGATGCTTCAGCGATTCTGGTCAAAAGTGTCTACGGTGAGTGCAGCGATGACGTAATCGCCGCAATCGTATCGTATGGGCAGGGCATTCCGGTGCAGATCGTCGCCATTGCCTCTCAAGCCGCTCAAGACCACGCTACGCAGGCAGACGATATCGCACGGAGCGTCGGCGCCGTGTGTCAACGCGAGATTAACGCCATGCCAGAGAACGCGCGAGCGTTTCTCCAGCTATGTGCGCTCCTTATGCAGCCTGTTGAGTATAGGGTTTTGCGGTCATTGTTCAACTCGGATCTGGAGGCCGCAAGCGCCATTTCGCCGCTTATGGGCCGGTACTTGGAGGTGAAAGACGGCTGGTTTCAATTCTGCCACGACGCAGTACAACAGGCGATCCAACAGACGATCGTCCTACCTTCCGTTCACCAATCCCGAATCTTGGAGGCGATACTACGCATCGAGGGGGACTCACCGGAGCTGTGGCGGCGCATCGTCTACCACGCCAGGGAGTGCGGTCGACGCGACCTTGAACGCAGTTTCGTCCTCAAGATCGCGGAGGATGCGCTCGATGCGTCAGCATGGGACGCTGCAGTCGCGAGCTACGAGAGGGCGCTGGCCATTCGTGAACCGGAGGCGGCGGAGCACGTCGCGTTCTATACCGGGTATGGCCAGGCTCTACGGGCTCAACTTCGGCTCTCGGATAGTCAAACGGTTCTTGAGCGCGCGATCATGCGGGGGCGGCGGATCGGCCTCAGTGCCGGCTTCGGCCCGCTTGCCGTCTCGCTGGTTGCTACGGCCGCGACGTTGAGCGACTTTGACTTTGCCGAGCATGTCTACCGAGACGTGACAGCGCTTTTGGCCAATGCTCGGGAAAGACTCGATATGACCGCCGTCATGGCGGTTATGTACGCGCTCGAATTCCGCGAAGAGCAGTATCTCGAGGTTCGCGCGATCCTGGATCGCAACGTGGACGTACTCTCCGACATGGCCGCGACGTACGCGACGATCGCGGAGGCGATTGTGTCCTGCCGGTCAGGGGACTTCGATCGCGCGCGCCAATTGTTTCGTGTGGCGAAGCTACGCGCCGATACGAAGAGGTCTGTTCAGGCGTTGGGAATTGAGAGCCAGATGATCATCGAAGCAGCGGTGACGACCGGCTGGGCGAGTGCTCGGGAGCGGCTGACGGCGTTCCTCAGCCGATATGGAACTCCGAGCCGCAGATTGGTTGGAACGATCGAAGTGCTGCTTGACTTCATGAGTGGAGCTTGGGATGCAGCGCGCGCGGCAATCGGGGAGGCCGATCAAACGAAGATAGATCGGGCGGAGCCCGGTTTCCTTAGCGTCGGGCTCGCTATCGATACGCTGACGGGAAATTCGACAATCGATCTGGCGGCGGCTGAGTTGAGTTGGCGGCAAGAGCTGGAATACGGCCGCTGGAATTCCGCCGCGCTGCTGGGTTCGTGGCTGCTCGCTGTCCGCGGTGAGAGAAACGACGCCGCTGTCACTCGAGTCTTGGAGGCGCTTGGCAGAGTCGGAGCGGGGTCACTTGCGTGGAATCTGTCGTTTGGCGCGACGGCGCCCTTGGCTCTGGCCCTCTACGTAGACTTGGCTAACGACGAAGCTGTCCGTGGGTGGGTTAGGCGGCAGCCGGAGCCAAGAGACCGGACTCCCTGGTATCGCGCGAATTATCTCCTTGCCCAAGGGATCGTTCGCGCACCAGGCCAGAAACCAGAAGCGCTTGCGCTGATCCATGAAGCGGAAGACATCTTCCGCTCTTTGCAAGCAGCTCCGCTTGCGGCTATTGCAGCGGAGCGCGGCGGGCACGCGACCGGGCAGGAGCGAGCGCTCCTGCGAGAACTAGGCGTCCTCGGGAACTCCAAGTCGAAGCGACGCGGAAAAGGAGCGGGGACCGCGACGCGCGAGATCCTCTCGCGGAGAGAGCTGGAGATCGCAGAGTTGGTCGCCTCCGGCGCCGCGAACCGCGAGATCGCTAGTTCTCTCTTCCTTAGCGAGCGTACCGTCGAGGCACACCTCGGGAACATCTTCCGCAAGATCGAGGTCAATTCGAGGGCCCAGCTTACGCGCTGGTTCGTCTTGCGGTAGGTCTGCGGCCTACTTGTTGAAAGACCCGATGATGACGCCCGCGAGCATCATCTCATAGTGTTCGGGAGAATGCTGCTTCATCGCATCGAGGAGGGGTTTGACGAGCTCCTCGCCATGCTGAAGCATGCCGCGGACGTCGTCCTTGGTAGGAGCTTGTGGAAGGCCGAGATGCTTCTGCACGAGTTGAGCGATAGCGCTGTAGTCGCTCTTATCGACTGCTGTATACTCCGCTCGCGCTTGAGGATTCGTCATCAGATGTCCGAGATACCGCGTCGCAAGCTCGTGAAGCTCGTCGTTTGTCATAGTGATGGCTCCCGTCGTTACTGAGCAGGCACCAGGGCTAAGATTGCCCAGATATTCTACGCCACAATAGGGCCCCCTCCGGCGAATCGTTCGTTGCGGGAGAGGTATCTGAGTGTCGCGCGCGCGTCCCAGCGTTTGAGGTCACCTTCGTTATGTGCAATGGCGCCAAGCAAATGCCGTGCGGCAGACGGGGCATGTTCGAGTGCTGTATCCCATGACCGTTCCATATAGTAGACGCTGCGCGCTCCGGTAATGAAGGCATCGCTCTCCGCGGCAGTGAGGAGTCCGCGGCGCCTGGCGAGCCAGGCCACGTATCGCACGTTTACGGAAGGCACGGTCAGCGCGCGGTGGCTCTCGGGGTGTACGAGCACCGCTACCTCATCGTCGCCGTCGATCACCTCGTGGATGTACCAGCGTGCGATCGCGCCCACCGGCCGTAACCCGTACGGCCAGCACTCGGCCGCCCGCAGTGCCCCCATGCTTGCCGCGCCGATCATCGGCACGCGCCGGCAAGCGGCAAGGCACTCCTTCGGCGAGGGGGCGAGGTCGTGGTGAAAGACACCATCGATCAAAACGATGGCGTCGTAGGCTTCCGCGGCCGCCGCGACATCACCACGGCTTGCCGGTAAGAGATACTCCACGCCCGGGGCTTCGATCCGATCATCCGGCGGCAGAGAAGGGCCCGCAAAGACTGCAATTCGCTTCAGGAGCGCACCTCTACGCCGGCCGTGTCGCCATCATACATCTCTCGCCGGGCTTTCAGAGAGGCGACACTTTAGGCCTTGCGGGCGGTGCGTAGCTTCGCCAGCACGCGGCGCGCGCGCTCGGCTGCCAAATACTGCTCCACGGTGTGCCGCTGCTCGTCAGTCAGCAACTTCAGCGCCTGCTCGGGGTTGGCGCCGGGGATGGCGGCGCGGGTCGCCGTCCAAAACTCCGGCTCGCCGCCGGGGAAGCTCTTGGCTACTTGCTCCAAGTTCACCACATACGCGGGATTGGGATTCAGCGCAAGCGCCTTCTCGTAGGCGTCCACAGCGGCGCCCATGTTGCGTGTCTGCGCGTGGGCGCGGCCCAGCGCGTTCAACGGCTCCGGCCGCTCGGTGTCCAGGCAGTGCGCTGCCTCGGCAAGGGCTCGGGCCGCCTGTGGCTGGAGCTTGTCAACCAGATGGTTGGCCAGCGCCACCAGCATGGTGACCGTCTCACCGAGCGTGAGCTGCTTGTGCTTCCAGTTCCGCAGATCGGCCAGAAAGCGTGAGAACTCCTCGGCGGAGGGATATGTCTGTTGAGCGCCCATATCTGTTATCTTCGGCCGCCGGCGGCCGGCGGCCCAGCCGGCGGGCGGCAGCCAGCTTGGGGTGCATCCGCCGGCCGGCAGACGGGGTTCTGAAGCCTATCACTCGAATAAGGTGAGTGCTAACCGCTGTGAGTCAGATGAGCCACGACGATTTCTTCCGCGAGTTCGACACGCTGTTCTCGGCCATGGCCCGCCGGGCGCGCTTTGGGGGCTTCGTCCCCAATGCCGACGCCTCGCTGGCCGAGGATGGCCGATCCGTGATCGTGGAGGTAGAGCTGGCCGGCGTCCAGCCGGAGCGCATCCGCGTCGCCGTCGAGGGGCGGCGGCTCTACATCGCTGGACGGCGTGAGGTCGCGCCGAAGGCGCGTGGGGGCACCGTACTGCTGAAGGAGATTCCCCACGGCGATTTTGCCAAAGAGATTGCCCTGCCCGTCCCCATCCAACGGGGCGACGTGACGGCCACCTACCGCGACGGGCTGCTGACCATCAACTTGCCGATCGACCGGGACGAGCCCGCCCTCTACGCCCAAGCCGAACTCCGCATGATCATTCGAAGGATGCCGGTCTAGAACTACATGCCAGTCAAGAACGAAGCGACGCAAACCCTCGCCATCCTGCCGCTGCAGGAGGCCGTCCTCTTTCCCAACACCGTCCTACCCTTGGCGGTGGTGAAGAAGGCGGGCATCCAGTTGGTGGAAGAGGCGATCAAGGACGGCCGTCCCATCGGTCTGGTCGCGCTCAAGGATCGCGAGGTGGAGAATCCTACCGCCGACGACCTGCGCCGCACCGGCACCATCGGCGTGATCCAGAAGATGCTCAAAGTGCCCGACGGGACGCTGCGCTGCATCGTGGGCGGCACGCAGGCCTTCGAGATCGAGCGCATTACCCAGGTCGAGCCCTACTTCACCGCCGAGGTGGGCGAGCTGCCCGACAAGACGCGCGACTCCGACGAGCTGGTGGCGATGCACCGCAACCTCACCACGCTCTTCCAAAAGCTGCTCAGTTACCTGCCGCAGGTTCCGCGCGAGATGGAGATGGAGGTCCAGAACATCGGGGACCCCAACCTCCTGACGTACTTCATCGCCTCGACGATGCGCTTGGACGTGGCCGAGAAGCAGGCAATCCTCGAAGAGCGCAACACCGAGAAGCGCATGCGCAAGCTCACCCTCCTGCTCACCAAGGAGCTGGAGGTGGTGGAGCTGGGCCACAAGATCCAGAGCGACATCCAGAAGGAGATGGAGAAGAACCAGCGCGAGTTCTATCTCCGTCAACAGTTGCGCGCCATCCAGGAGGAGCTGGGCGAGGTCGATCCGCAGCAGGCCGAGACCAACGAGCTTCGCAAGAAGATCGACGAAGCCGGCATGCCGGAGGAGGTTCACAAGGCCGCGGAGCGTGAGCTGGAGCGCCTGACGCGCGTGCCCAGCGCCTCGCCCGAGTACAGCGTGGTGCGCACCTACCTCGATTGGCTGACGCAGTTGCCGTGGAGCGTGCAGACCACCGATCAGATCGACATCCCGCAGGCGCGCAAGATCCTGGACGAGGACCACTACGACCTGGAGAAAGTCAAGGATCGCATCGTCGAGTATCTGGCCGTCGGCAAGCTCAAGAAGAAGATGACTGGCCCGATCCTCTGCTTTGTCGGACCGCCGGGTGTGGGCAAGACCTCGCTTGGTCAATCGATCGCCAAGGCGATGGGGCGCAAGTTCGTGCGCCTCTCCGTAGGCGGCGTGCGCGACGAGGCCGAGATTCGCGGCCATCGCCGCACCTACATCGGC
>JAGWST010000088.1 GCA_028869325.1 bacterium
CGATCATCTGCCGGCGCATTTCAACGCCGCGTGGTGGTTCATCGGGCGCCACGTGGAGGAGGGGCGCGGCGCGCGCGTGGCCTTGGCCGGCGACGAAGGCGAGATGACCTACGCCGAGCTCGACGCCGACGTTCGCCGCTTTGCGGCGCTGCTGCACCAGGAGGGCATCCACCGCGGTGAGCGCGTGGCCCTGATTCTCCCCGACGGGCGCGCCTGGGCGGTCGCCTTCTGGGGAGCCCTTGCGGCGGGCGCCGTCGCCGTTCCGTTGAATACGCTGCTCACGCCGCAGGACTACGCCGCGATCCTAACCGACTGCGAGGCGCGCACGGTGGTGGTGGATCCCAAGCTGGCCGACGCGTCCTCTTTTTCACCGCCGGGCTGCGCCAAGTGGGACGGCGCGCACCTGCTGGCGCAAGTGGAGCGTGCCAAGCCACGCGAAGGCTATGCGCAGACGCATCGCGACGCGTTCGCCTTCTTTCTCTACTCCAGCGGCACCACCGGCGAGCCCAAGGGCGTGGTGCACCTGCACCACGACGCCTGGATCTGCGCGCGTACCTACGGCGAGCAGATTCTGCGGCTGCGCCCGGACGACCGCGCCTTCAGCATCGCCAAGCTCTTCTTCGCCTACGGCTTGGGCAACGCGCAGTACTTTCCCATGGATGTCGGGGCGGCGTGCATCCTCTACGCCGGCCGCCCCACGCCCGATGCGGTCTTCGAGCAGGTGGCACGCCACAAGCCCACGCTCTTCTTCGCCGTGCCCACCGCCTACGCGCAGATGCTGGCGGCCATGGACGCGGGGGCTAAGGCCGATTTCTCCAGCGTGCGCGCCTGCGTGAGCGCGGGGGAGGCGCTGCCCGCGCCCATCTTCGAACGCTGGCGAGAGCGCACGGGCTTAGAGATCCTCGACGGCATCGGCTCCACGGAGATCTGCCACATCTTTCTGACCAACGCCCCCGGCGCGTGTAAGCCGGGCTCCAGCGGGCGGGCCGTCCCCGGCTACCGCGTGCGCGTCGTCGACGAGCAGGGTGCGGAGCTCCCCGACGAGGGAATCGGTGATCTGCTGGTGGAGGGCGACTCGACGATGGCGCTCTACTGGAACAAGCACGAGCGCACCAAGGCCGTGCTCGAAGGCGCCTGGATTCGCACGGGAGACAAGTACCGGCGCGACGCGGATGGCTACTACTGGCACGCGGGGCGCAGCGACGACATGCTCAAGGTGGGCGGCATCTGGGTCTCGCCCGTCGAGGTGGAGTCCGCGCTGACGGCGCACGAGGCGGTGCTGGAGTGCGCCGTCGTCGGTCGTGCCGATAGTGACGGCCTGGTGAAGCCGCATGCCTTCGTGGTCTTGAAGAGCGAGCGCGGGGCGCCGACGGAGCTGGATCTCCAACTCTTCGTCAAGGAGCGCTTGGCACCATACAAGTATCCGCGCTGGGTCACCTTCGTTGCTGCGCTGCCCAAGACGGCGACGGGAAAGATCCAGCGTTATCAACTGCGCAGCGGCAGCGCGAGGTAGACGACCCTATCCCCGGCGAATCCACCGCCGCAGTGAAGGCAACCCCGTCGACGTGGCGATCGCCCACGTCCATCGCGCGGATCGTCACCGTGACGCGCGCACATGGGGCAACCTCGGCACGAGCGCGAAGGGCGCGCGTGCCGCTTAGCATCGCATCCCCGCCGGCAAGCGTAGAGCCGTCCAACCAGACGGATGCCACCTCCATTGTCCCCGTACGCTGGGGATTCTCTCACTTGGCGCGGGCACTCCGCGGGCGGTATCATTGCACCCGGATGTCTCGCGGCCGGCCGTCGCCGGATCTCGCGCAGACGGAGGCCGCGGAAAGGTTCGGCTGGGATGGATTCGAGATCGCATAAAGTGTGGCGGAGACTTGCCGAAAGGTAAAGGCGAGATGGAGTTCGACGCGAGTATCGTGCGCTGCGGTGTGCCCCTTGTGCCGCAGACGGACAATCCCAACGAGGTCGAAGGCATTCTCAACCCCGCCTCGACACGCGATCGCGATGGCCGGCTCGTGATCTATCCGCGCTGCGTGGCCGAAGGAAACATCTCGCGCGTCGGCCTGGTGCGGGCGGAGCACGGCCTCTTCGAGCGTATCGGCTACGCCCTGGAGCCGCACGCTCCCTACGAGCTGCGCCGGGAGCCGGGATACGGCTGCGAGGATCCGCGCGTCACGTTCATCCCCGTGCTGGACCGCTACGTAATGGCGTATACGGCGTACGGGCCGCAGGGTCCGCGCATCGCCGCCGCGCTCTCGCGCGACGCCTACCATTGGGAGCGCTTGGGGCTGGTCGATTTCAGCGCCTGCATACCGAACGCCGGTGACGATAAAGACGCGGCGTTCTTTCCCGATCCCGTGCTCGCGCCGTCCGGGTCGCTCTCGCTGGCCATGTACCACCGTCCGATGCTCCATCTCTCCGCGGTGGACGGCCGCAGCGCGATCCCCACGCTGCTTGCGATGGAGCCGCATCAGCGCGAATCGATCTCCATCGCCTACGTTCCGCTCGACGACGTGATGGCGGACCGCGCCAATCTTGTGAGGATGCGCGAGACCACCCAGGTGGCGACCCCCAACGGCACCTGGGGCAAGGTCAAGTTGGGTGCGGGCACTCCCCCAGTGCGCGTCGCCGAGGGGTGGCTGAGCCTCTACCACGGCGTCGACGCCGTCGAGCGCAACGGCTGCTACGAGCTGCGCTACGCGGCGGGCGTGCTGGTACACGACATCGAGCGGCCCGACCGCATCCTCTATCGCTCGCCGGAGCCGGTACTGGTACCCGAGACGGCCCTGGAGCGCGCCGGCATCGTCGCAAACGTCGTCTTCCCCACGGCGCTCGACCTGCGCTGCGATCTCGGCGAGCGCATCTACGACGTCTACTACGGGATGGCGGATGCGCGCATCGGCCACGCCCGCCTCACGCTGGGAGAAGAGGCCGTCGCCTCCGCGGCCTGAGAGGCGCCGGCTCGCGTGGGCGAGAAGTTCGCCGGACTGTGGATCACGCTCGGACCTTCATTCCTCGCACCACCGGCGGCTGGGACGGCGTCGAGGCTCGCGAATACAAGCGCGACGGCGATTTCGACGGCGTCACGCGCCACACGATCGTCACCGGGGCAACGATGCAGCTGCGCCACTTCGAGGTGGCCCCGGGCGGTTACTCGAGCCTGGAGCGCCACGAGCACGAGCACTACGTCGTGATCTCGCACGGTCGTGGAACCGTCATCGTTGGCACGGAGGTCTACGCCGCGCACGAAGGCGATGCCGTCTACGTACCTGCCAACACCGCGCACCAATTCATCAACGACGCGCAGGCC
>JAGWST010000089.1 GCA_028869325.1 bacterium
AGAACCGCGACGGGCAGCTCTACGGACTCTTGCGCACGGAGCTGCCGGTGCACCTGTTGGAGCGCCTGCGCTCCGTACGCCACTACAGCGGCGAGCCGATCGATGCGCACGCCGTCATCGATCCCCTCCTCGACGCCGAGCGTCCCATCGCGGCGCCGGCTCTCTCGTGAGATTCACCATGGATACGAGCAGCGCCAAGAGCAATGTCAACCTGATCGGCCTCACGCGCGACGTCTACAAGGGCTCCCCCTCGACACTCTGCGCCGGCTGCGGCCACAACTCGATCACCAATCATCTCATGAAGGCGCTCTTCGAGTTCGGCGTAGAGCCGCATCTGTTGGCCAAGATGAGCGGAATCGGCTGCTCGTCCAAGACGCCGGCCTACTTCGTCGACCGCGCCCACGGCTATAACGGCGTGCATGGGCGCATGCCCTCGGCCGCCACGGGCGCCAAGCTCGCCAATCGCGATCTGCTGGTCCTAGGCATCAGCGGCGATGGCGACACCGCCAGCATCGGCCTCGGCCAATATGCGCACTTGTTGCGGCGCAATCTCGACTGCACCTACATCATCGAGGACAACGGCTGCTACGGGCTCACCAAAGGACAGTTCTCCGCCACCGCCGATCTCGGCTCCGTGCTCAAGCGCGGCCAGGTCAACGAGTTCGAGACCATCGACGTCTGCGGGATGGCCATCGAGCTCGGCGCGACCTTCGTCGCGCGCTCCTTCTCCGGCGACGGGAAACAGCTCGTGCCGCTGCTCCAGGCGGCCTTCTCCCACCGCGGCACGGCCGTTCTCGACGTGATCAGCCCCTGCGTGACCTTCAACGACCACGAGGGCTCGACCAAGAGCTACGCCTACGTCAAGGAGCACGACTTTCTACTGCACACGGCGGACTACATCACGGCACGCGCCGAGATCACGGTGGACTACGAGCCCGGCACCGCGCAGGACATCACCTTCGACGACGGCTCACACGTGGTGCTGCGCAAGCTGGAGCGCGAATACGACGCTACCCACCGCATCGGCGCCCTGAGCGTGCTCCACGAGGCTCGCAAGCGCGGCGAACTGGTCACCGGGCTGCTCTACGTCGATCCTCACGCCACGGACCTCTGCACGCGCGAGCACATGCCGGAGGCGCCGCTCGCGCGCATGGGTGAGGACGAGCTGCGCATCGGGCGTGAGGACTGGGCGCAGCTCATGGCCTCGTTCGCCTGAGCGGTGCCTTAGCGCCGGTAGACACCCTCGTACGTTCCCTGCGCCGGGCGCAGACGGCGCTTTGCACCCTCCTCGCAAAGACGTAAGCGGTCCGTCTACGCCATGACTTCGAAACCTACGCGAGCCAGCATGCCGAAGTCCTCCTCGTCTCCACGCCCTTCGGTCGTCAGGTAGTTTCCGAGAACCAGGCCGCTGGCACCGCTGAGCATCCCGAGATCCTGCAGGCCGCGCAGCGTGATCTCTCGTCCGCCGGCGAAGCGGATCAACGCGTGGGGCATCGCCAGCCGCGCCATCGCAACGAAGCGCAGGGCCTCAACGGGATCCACGAGCGATCGATCTTGGAACGGCGTGCCAGGGCGTGGATTGAGGAAGTTGACCGGCACCTCCTCGGGCTCCAGCTCCGCCAGCGACACGAGAAAATCCACCCGGTCCTCCCTCGTCTCGCCCATGCCGATAATGCCGCCGCAGCAGAGCTCCAGGCCATAACGCTTCACGCGCCGGCAAGTCTCCCAACGCTCGTCGAACGTATGCGTGGTGCACACCGAGGGGAAGTAACGCCGCGACGTCTCCAGATTGTGGTTGACCTTGTCGACACCGGCCTCCACCAGTGTGGGCATCTGCTCCTCGCGAAGGATGCCTAGCGAGACCGCGACACGCAGCGGCAGCTCCTCCTTGATGAGTCTGGTGGCGCGGGCGACGCGCTCGAGTAGACTTCGCGACGGGCCGCGCACCGCCACGACCATGCAAAATTCGGAGGCGCCGCGCCGATGCGCATCTCGAGCGCCCTCGAGAAAGCCCTCGATGCTGCTGAGCTGCTGCGGCTCGACGTCCGTGGCAAACCGGGCAGACTGCGAGCAGAAGTGGCAGTCCTCCGAACAGCCCCCCTTCTTGGCGTTGTAGAGCACCTCGACGTGGGCTCCGCTTCCGCAGGTTGCCTCGCGGACCTCGTTGGCGAGCGCGAGCAACTCCGCTACCTTCGCGGACGGGAGCGCCGCCAATGCTTCGAGCAGCTCCCGGTCGGCGGGCGCGTGCTCCTCGAAAACGCGCCGGCGCGCGCGGTCGACGGTCGGGTGAGACACCGGCATCATCCTTTCACGGTAGGTGGGCAGTGAGCGCATCGGCGGTCGGCGGTATCGCGCGCCCCGCCGTAGGGTTGTGAAGCATCAGGGCAAGCGTTGGCAGCGCCGGTGCAAGGGCGCGCATCACGTCCTCTCGATAGGCTGCGTCGGCGGCCCCCCAGCGCTCCACCAATACGGCCCCAAGAACGCGCACGTCGAGGGCGCGCAGATAGGCTGCGGTCAGCAATGCGTGGCTGATGCAGCCGAGCTTGAGGCCTACCGCGACCACCGTCTGCAGTCGCGCCTGTGCGGCGACGTGCGAGATCGACTCCTCCGAGTTGAGCGGGAGCGCGGCTCCCCCCGCGCCCTCGACGACGAGCGCGCCAGGGATTGCCTCGATGGCCGCCGCAAGGTCGCGCGAGCGCGGCGGTGGGCGGCGTTCCGCAACGGCCGCCGAGTAGGCGTCAGCGGGCTTGCGTAGACGAAGCAGCTCGAAGCAGCCGATGCCGACGCGGGGATCGCCCTCCAGGTGTGCGCGGGCCATCCTCCCGGCCAGCGCGGCATCGCCCTTTTCTTCTGCGGCCAGGCCCGTCTGCACCGCCTTGACGATGTTGACCGGGACGTGCGGCGCGAGCTCACGGCGCAGCGCCAGCGCGAGCGCGGCGGTCACCCAGGTCTTGCCGACGTCGGTGTCGGTTCCCGTTACGAACAGGCGCGGCTCCCCGCTCATCGATCCGCCAACGCCTCCAACAGGCGATCCACGTCGGCCATCGAATGCGTCGCGCGGAGCGTGACGCGCAGGCGACAGGCCCCGGGCGGAACCGTCGGCGGGCGAATGGGCGGCGCATCGATATCCCGCTCCCGCAAGGCCGCCGCCAGTGCCAGCACCGGCTCCTCGCCGCCCACGAGCACGGGAACGACCGGCCCTCTTCCCTCGCCCACGGCATAGCCCAAGCTGCGCAACCCGCGGCGCAGTCGATCACCCAGCGCTGCCAAGTGTGCGCGCGCAGCGTCTGAGCCGCAGGCCACGCGTAGTCCGGCGCGCGCCGCCTCCGCGATCGACGGCGGGAGCGCGGTATCGAAGATGAATGTGCGGGCCGCCGTCTGCAGGTAATCGATGACGATGGCTGGTCCGGCCACGAAACCACCATGTGCGCCGAAGGCCTTCGAAAGCGTCCCCAGGACCAGGACGCGCGGATCATCGACACCGTAGGCCAGTCCGGCGCCATGCGTTCCCTCCACGCCTAGCGCATGCGCCTCGTCGATGAGCAACACGTCGTCCGGGCCGAGCGCCGCGAGCAGCGCGCGCGGATCCGCCGCATCCCCGTCCATACCAAAGATCGACTCGCTGACCACGAGCGCCCCCGAGCCCCGGTCGGCGCCGCGCGCTGCCCCGGCGAAGGCCAGGTGGCGGTAGATGTGCCGCGGCAGGCGGGTACCGCGCAAGCCGTCGATCAGACAGGCATGGTTGAGGGCATCGAAGTAGGCCGAGCCGACCACCTTGGCCAGCGCGCCGATTGCGCCCAGCGCAGCGTGATAACCCGAGGCGAAGAGCAGTGCCCTCTCGCGCCCGACGTACTCCGCCAGCTCGCGCTCCAGCGCGGCGTGCTCGGCGTGCGCCCCTGCAAGCAGCCGGGAGCCGCCGGATCCCACGCGACGCGCGGCGCGCAGCGCGCCGACGACCTCAGGGTGCTCGGCAAGGCCGAGATAGTCGTTGGACGTGAAGTCGAGCCACTCGCCCTGCGCCGCGTCGCGGCGCTCTTTGACGACGCGCC
>JAGWST010000090.1 GCA_028869325.1 bacterium
CGGCCGTGCTCGATGCGCTGATCTACATCCGCGAATACCTGGACGAGAGCCTGGTGGTGCGCTGCGCCTGCCGAAGCGCGATCTGCGGCTCGTGCGCTATGTGGATCAACGGCCACGCCAACCTCGCCTGCAAGAGCCGCCTGGACAAGTTCGCGGTGGACGGCAAGGTCACGGTGGAGGCCGCGCCCTCGATGCCGGTGGTGCGCGATCTGGTCTGGGACATGTCGGCATTCTGGCAGAAGCACCGCGCCGTCATCCCGTGGTTAGAGCACCGCGAGCCGGTGCCGGAGCGCGAGTACGCGGTGCCCAATCCTACCATGGAGAACCTCATCCAAGAGGTCAGCTGCATCTCCTGCGGCTGCTGTTTGATGGACTGCGAATCGTTTGCGGTCAACCCCGACTTTCTGGGCCCGCATGCCCTGGCGAAGGCCTATCGCTACGCCGACGATCCGCGCGACGCCATCGCCTCCGAGCGCCTGTACCGCTACAGCCAGCCCGGCGGCATCTGGGACTGCACGCACTGCTACGAGTGCGTCACGCAGTGTCCCAAAGGCGTGGCTCCGCTCGATCAGATCCTCAAGCTGCGGCGCATGGCCGTGCAGGCTGGATACAGCGATAACAACGGCACGCGCCACGCCGACGCCTTCGCCGAGTCGGTGCACCACGCCGGCCGCCTGGACGAGCTGATGCTGGTCCCCAAGTCGCACGGCCTCTTCAACGTCGGCGCCAACCTCAAGGAGCTGCCCGGGGCCTGGAATCTGCTGCGCGCCGGCAAGCTCTTCTCGATGCTGCACGGTGCGATTCCGGGCATCGCGCGCATCCGCGAGATCTTCGCCAAAGTCGGCGGCCGTTTCGGCGGCAAGCACGACGCTGGGGCGATCGATGCCTTCGACCAACCCTATCACCGGCTATGACCACGCTGCAGGAAGGATCGCCGCGATGAAGGTCGCCTTCTGGCCGGGCTGCGTCTCCAAGGGCGCCTGCCCCGAGCTCTACGTATCGACGCAGCGCATCGCGCCGCTACTGGGCTTGGAGCTGCAGGAGCTCACCGAGGCGCCGTGTTGCGGCTCGGGGGTGATCAGTGAGCAGAATCCCGCGCTGGCCGACTCGCTCAACGGCCTGATGCTGGCGATGGCCGAGGCGCAGGGCGCCGACCTGATGACCATCTGCAGCGTCTGCCAGGGCACCATCAGCCGCCATAACCACGCTTTCCTCAACGACCCCCAGCGGCTGGAGCGCGCCAACGCCGTGATCGCCTCCGACGGCTTCCGCTATCGCGGCACCACGCAGGTCAAGCACTTGCTCTGGATCCTGGTCGAGGACATCGGCCTCGAGCGCATCCGCCCGCTGGTGAAGCGCCCGCTGCACGGATTGAAGGTCGCGCCGTTTTACGGCTGCCAGATCCTGCGCCCGGAGGATGCGCTGGGCATTCGCGACCATCCGCAGCGCAAGACCTACATGGAGCAGCTGATCACGCTGGTCGGGGCGGAGCCGGTGGAGTACCATGGCAAGAGCAAGTGCTGCGGCTTTCCGCTGGTGACGTTCAACAAGGAACGCTCGCTGGCGATGGGCGGCAGCCACATGGTCGAGGCGCGCGAGAAGGGCGCCGACGTCATGGTTACGCCGTGTCCGCAGTGTCACCTCAACCTCGACGCGATGCAGCCCGACGCGGCGCGCGTGCTAAAGCGCCGCATCGACGTCCCGATCTTCCACCTGCCGCAGTTGCTGGGCTTGGCCTTCGGCTTCACGCCCGAGGAGCTGCGCCTCAACCGTCACGTCGTCGCCACGCGCGGCGCGCTCGAGCGCATCGAGCTCAAAGCCTAGCGGCCGTCACCGGCATCGTCGGCAGCGGGCGGAGTCCGCCGCGCAGCGCTAACGCGGCTCGTTGACCGCCGTGGGCGGGCGCTCGCCGCGCAGGTAGGCCAGGCAGTTCTCCGCCGCGATGGCCACCATCTTCGCGCGCGTCTCGACGGTGGCGGAGCCGATGTGCGGTGTGAGCACCGCGTTCTCGCAGGCCAACAGGGCGGGATGGACCTCCGGCTCACGCTCGTAGACGTCGACGCCGGCGCCGGCGATCCAGCCCTCGCGCAACGCCTTGGCCAGCGCCGCCTCGTCGACCACCGGCCCGCGCGAGGTGTTGATCACGTGCGCCGTCGGCTTGAGCAAGCCAGCTCGTTCTCGCCCAGCCAGTGGCGCGTCTCCGGTTGGAGCGGCATGTGCAGCGAGAGGAAGTCGGCCTCGCGCAGCAGCGCCGGCTTGTCGACGAAGACCGCGCCGTAGGCGTGCTCCACCTCTTCGGCGGCGCGGCGCGCGCCCGTGTAGATCACGCGCATGTCGAATCCGCGCGCGCGTTTGGCTACCGCCTGCCCGATGCGGCCGAAGCCGGCCAGTCCCAGCGTCTTGCCGTGCACGTCGGCGCCCAGCAGCGTCATCATGCTCCAGATCCGGTACTTGCCGCCGCGCAGGTAGCGTTCCGCCTCGCCCATGCGGCGCGCAGTGGCCATGATCAAGGCCCAGGCCAGATCCGCCGTGGTGTCCGTCAAGACACCGGGCGTATTGGCGATCCACACGCCGCGCGCGCTGGCCGCGGGTACGTCGACGTTATCGTAGCCGACCGCCACGTTGGCCACGATCCGCAGCGCGGGGCAACGGTCCAGCAACGCTCCGTCGACGCGATCCGTCCACTGCGTGACCATCGCCGTGCACTCTCTCGCCCTCTCGGCCAGCTCCTGTGTGGAGAGCGGCCGGTCGCCGCGATTCACCTCCACGTCGTAGAGGGTCGCAAGGCGCGCGATGCCCTCGTCCGGAACCATGCGCGTGACGAATGCCCTGGGTCGAACCATCTTGGAGGCCAGCCTCCCGATCTAGGGGCGCTCCAACCGCGCTTCTCGGCGTGCGTGCCGCGCCCTTCCGCGGCCAAAGGGCCGTTTCCCGGAGCGGGCGAACACCGGGAGGCTCATGGTCCCACTCAAGACGTGGCAGCTCTTGGGGCTGCTGGTACTCGTGATCCTGACGATCGTCGTTCTCTTTCGCTATAGCCGCTCGCTCGCGCAACGCGAGGGAGATGCTCGTCCGCCGGTCGCCGCGGCGGCATTTTGGGTACAGGAATAATCGTGCAAGCGCAATTCGACCTCGGTGTCTTCAAGAGCTACGATATTCGGGGCATCTATCCGACGCAGCTCAACGACGCGTTCGCCTATGAGTTCGGGCGCGGCTTCGCCGCTTACCTGATCGCCGGCAGCCGGCCGGGTGCCGTGCTGAGCGTGGCCGTGGGGCGCGACATGCGCACCAGCGGGCCCGCGCTCGCGCAGGCCTTCACACGCGGTCTGACCGAGCAGGGCGTCGACGTCGTGGACGTCGGCCTGGTCTCCACCGACGCCATCTACTTCGCCGTCGGCAAGTACGGGCTCGACGGCGGCGCGATGATCACGGCCTCGCACAACCCCAAGGACTACAACGGCTTCAAGCTGTGCCGCAGCCAGGCCATCGCGCTCTCCGCCAAGGAGGGGCTCGAGGAGATCCGCGCCACGATCGAGGGCGGCACATACCCCGCGCCGCCGCGCCGCGGCAGCGCATCGCAGCGTGAGATCCTCGAGGACTTTGCGCTGCACTGTCTCTCGTTCGTCGACGTCGCGAAGATCAAGCCGTTCAAGATCGCCATCGACTGCGGCAACGGCATGGGCGGCAAGACCGTGCCGTACGTCTTCAAGCACCTGGCCTGCCAGGTGATCCCGCTCTTCTTCGAGCTCGACGGCTCCTTTCCGAACCACCCGCCCAGCCCGATCGAGCCGGAGAACATGGTGGACGTGCAGCGCGCCGTGTTGGAGAACGGCTGCGATCTGGGCGTGGCCTTCGACGGCGACGCCGATCGCATGTTCGTGGTCGACGAGAAGGGCGAGCTGATCGAGGGCGGTACCGTGACGGCGCTGGTGGCGGAGAACGAATTGCGCAAGCATCCCGGCGCCAAGATCCTCTACAACCTGATCTGCAGCCGCAGCGTGCCCGAGTGGATCGAGCGCCACGGCGGCAGGCCGTTACGCTCTCAGGTCGGTCACTCGCTGATCAAGGCCACCATGCGCAGCGAGGACGTCGTCTTTGGCGGCGAACACTCCGGGCACTTCTACTTCCGCGACAATTGGTATGCGGACAGCGGGATGATCGCGCTGTTGGAGTCTCTGGAGGTCTTCTCGGCGGCCAACAGGCCGGTGAGCCAGGTGGTAGCGCCCCTGCAGCAGCGCTTCCAGTCCGGTGAGATCAATAGCACGATCGCCGACATTCCCGGCAAGCTCAAGGAGATCGAGCGCACCTACGCAGATGCCAAGATCGATCACCTGGACGGCGTGACGGTGCAGTACGGCGACTGGTGGTTCAACGTGCGTCCGTCGAACACGGAGCCGCTGCTGCGCCTGAATCTCGAAGCCGACAGCCGGGCGACCATGGAGCGTAAGCGCGACGAGGTCCTGGCATTGATCCGCTCCTGACGGGGAGCGAATGCCGGTGACCAGCATGGCGATGGAGCGCGTCCGCCGCGAGGTGCAACTACCACCCGACTGGGGCCCCGAGACGTTCGAGCAGGCCCTTTCCAGCTTTGTGAAAATGTACGGCCACCGGCCGATGGTGATCTTAGGAGGCCCCGCCACGCTCGCGCGCTTCTGCCGGCACTACGAGCGCAGCATCGAGGTCGCCTACGGCGGTTCCCCCCGGTACGAGGGTATCCCGCTCCACGCGGCGATCCTCCAGCCCGACGTCGTTGCGTTCGAGGGAGAGGTCGACGAGGAGATCATGGGTGATTGGTAACGAAGTAACGGTCATGCCCGACTCGCTCATTCTCGGCCCGGCGCAGCTCGCGGTTGGAGACGGGACCACCCGTTACGGGCGCATCGCCATCTCCGGCGGACGAATCGCCGACGTGCTGGAAGGCTCGGGCCCGAGCGATATTCCCGTTCCATCCGGTGCGACCATCACACCCGGTTTGATCGATGTCCATACCAACGGCGCCGACGACCATCTCTTCCTGCGCGATCAAGCGGCGGCGGTGGGCGTCGCATCGGCCTTCTATGCACGGTGCGGGGCCACGGGCTTCGTCGCCTCGATCATGACGGCGCCGTGGGAGTCGATGCTGCACGCCGGCAGCGCCGTGGCCGAGGCCGCGCACGAGCTGGAGGAGACCGGCCCGCTGGGCGCGCGTTGCTTGGGCCTGCAGTTCGAGGGTCCGTTCCTCAATCCAAAGTTCCGCCGCGTGCACCGCGCGGAGTGGCTGCTGCCGGCGACGATGGATCGCGTGCGGAGCGCCGTGGAGGCCTGCCGGGGGGCGCTGGTGATGATGGCGATGGCGCCCGAGGTAGAGGGTGTCGCCGATGCCGCGCGCTGGCTGCACGCACAGGGCATCGTCTGTGCCGCCGCCCACACCAGCGCCAAGTACGCCGAGGGCGTGCTGGCCATCGGCGTCGGCTTCCGTACGCTCACGCATGCCTTCAACGGCATGGGGCCGCTCGATCATCGCGAGCCCTCGCTGCTGCCCGCCTTCATCGAGGACAGCCGCACCACCATCCAGTTCATCTGCGACGGCATGCACGTGGCGCCGCCGACGGTCAACGTGCTCTACCGCGCCTGTGGTGACCGGCTAGTGATCGCCAGCGACAACATGCCGCCCATGGGGCCCGACTATCACATCGAAGGCGGCGTGATGCGTGCCGGCGACGGCACGATCGCCGGCTCGGCGCTGCGCGTCGATCAAGGCGTGCGCAACCTGATGGCCTTCGCCCACATCCCCTTCGAGCGCGCCGTCATCGCGGGAACCGCGGCACCGGCACGCCTGCTGGGCCTCGATCGCGAGATGGGCACCATCGCGCCGGGGCGGCGCGCCGATCTAGCCATCTGGGACTCCGAGTATCGCGTCGTCGCCACGCTGCTGGCCGGCATGCCGGTCTACGGCGCCGACTACCTCGACGCCCGCGCCGCCTCGTAACGATCTACATCCGGGTTACCGCGCCGGCTGGTGTGTTCCGCATGCTGTCGCTGTGAGCATAGGCAACCAGCCTTGTGGTTTTATGATAACTAGCGTTATCATAAAACATGAGCAAGAGCCTCGCCCCCCCGTCCC
>JAGWST010000091.1 GCA_028869325.1 bacterium
ACATCTATACCGCGTTCGAGCGCATCGTCGAGTACCTGGATCTCGTGCCCGAAGACACGCTGCCTCCCGCGGCCGAGCCCGTCGCGACGCCGATCGTCGGCGACCTTGCCTTCGAGGGCGTCACCTTCAGGTATGTGCCGGAAGAGCCGGTTCTCGATACGGTCTCGTTCTCCGTCAGGCGCGGCCAATTCGTTGCCTTCGTCGGCCCCAGCGGCGCGGGAAAATCGACGATCGCACAGCTCATTCTGCGTTTCTACCAGCCTGAGCGCGGGAGGATTCTCTTGGACAACCGGGAGATCGAAACGTTCGACTTGACGCACCTGCGCCGCAGCATCGGCATCGTCTCTCAGGAGACGTACCTCTTCCACGACACGATCGGAAATAATCTTCGTTACGGCAAACCCGATGCGACGCACGAGGAGCTGGTGGCGGCATGCCGGGCGGCAAACATCCATGACTTCATCGCATCGCTGCCGAACGGCTTCGAGACCGTGGTGGGCCAACGCGGACATCGCCTCTCCGGTGGGGAACGCCAACGCCTGGCCATCGCGCGCGCGTTGTTGAAGGATCCGGAGATCCTGATCTTGGACGAGGCGACCAGCTCGTTGGACTCCGCATCGGAGCAGGCCATCCAGGTTGCCCTCGACCGGCTGCTGCGAGACAGGACGAGCTTGGTGATCGCCCACCGTCTCTCCACCATTCAGCACGCCGACGCCATCCACGTCTTGGATCGGGGCCGCATCGCCGAATCCGGCACGCACGAGGAGTTACTCGCGCTCGGCGGCCTCTACGCGCGGCTCCACCGCGCTCAAGCACGCGATAGGAGCCAACGCGCCTCCTAGACGACTCCTGATCGAGGCGAGCGAAGTGTATGCATCCGCGCCCCTATGCGTGTATAGATATTGCAACCCCGCGTATATGGCTGGGGGCCGCCCGCTCTCGTACACTAGCATAAACGCCACATGAGGCGAGGGATCGCGGCGATGGCGCCGCTCCTGCCGTCTTCCGCCTTCCCACCGTGCCTGCCAGTATCTGAAAAAGGGCTCTCCGCGAGTGAGCGTACGACCCGCCAACGAGGGCGATGCCGAGAGCGTCGCGCAGTTCATCATCGCACTTGCGCGCCTCCGCGAGCATGTGCACTTCCAGCGCGGCCTCCACCCGGCCGCCGCAAGCCGCATCCGTGAGATGTTCCTCAAAGCGCTCACCCGGGACGACCAGGCGGTCTTCGTGGCCGAGGAGGACGACGCCGCTGGTGCCGTCGGCGTCCAGTGGATCACACGCCAACGCAGCCTCCTCGTGCTGCCCGAGCATAGAGCCATGCTCTCACACGGGTACATCGACCCCGCGCATCGACGGCGCGGTCACATGCGGACTCTGATCGAGGCGAGCGAAGCGTGGCTCCGGCAACACGACGTGGAGCTCGCAACGATGCTCGTCGACCCTGGTAACCACGCCAGCATGCAGACCTTTCATTCGTTAGGGTACGTGCAAGACGGCGTCTCGCTGCGCAAGAGGATCGGATAGCCGCAACCATGCTAAAATTCGTGACTGGTCTTACCCTCGCGACGTTGCTCGCATTCACCGGCACGGTCGTCCTCGCCGACTCCGGGGATCTCAGCTCGCTGGAGCTCGGGAGGCACCTGCACTCCCTCCAGATCCTCGCGGGGGGCTCCATCATCCTCGGAACGCACGGCGCATCCGCGATCAGCTCGGACGGCGGCCGCCACTTCGCGACCGTCGCCGCCCTTGCGGATTTCGACGCGATGGAGATCGCCGCCGATGCGCAATCGAAGATGGTGATCGTGGCGGGACACCAAGGCGCGCGCATCAGCCGCGACGCTGGGCAATCCTGGCAAGAGTTCGGAGAGCTCCTCCCTGCGCACGACATCCACGCCCTCGGCATCGATCCGGCCTCCCCCGCCCACATCATCGCGTATATCGACAACGTCGGGATCTTCGAGACCAACGACGGCGGGCAGGCTTGGCGCCGGCTCGGCGATCCGCCGAGCGGCGCGATGCTGATGGGCGACATTCTCATCCGCGGGAAGGCCCTCCTCATCCCGATCATGCCGTGGGGTCTGCTGCGCTCCGCCGACGGCGGCTCATCGTGGAGCAAGGTTGAGCCAGACGTCTCCGGGATGGATCTCATCGCCGATCCGAGCAAGCCGTCCCACCTCTACCTCTCCGGCCCACAAGGATTCTTCACGTCCCACGACGGCGGTACGTCGTGGAGCCGGCAGCCGCTTCCGGGTGGCCGCGGCGGTGTCGTGGCGCCGGCGCCCGGCGGCGCGCTCTACCTTGCGCGATTCCACGAGCGACACGCCAGGCTCTGGAAGTCGACCGACGCGGGCAAGACCTGGCAACCCGTCGTTCCATCGTGATCGACGTCGGCTCATCGCCGCAGCGGCTACTGGGCATCCAAGGCACGCTGCTCTGCGAAGAGATCGAGAGCCAGTCCCTCCAAGCCAACGCACTCGGAGATTCAGCCTCTCGTCTCCTGCCGGTCTATCTCCCGCCGGGCTACGACCCGGAGGGCAGCGCGCGTTACCCCACCCTCTACTGTCTCCACGCCTTCGGCGCCGACGCCTCCGCGCTGCTGGGCACGACCCCGTGGACCCTCAATGCCGTCCAGTGGCTCGACCGCCAGATCACGACACGCCGCGTCCCTCCAGCGATCCTCGTGATCGTCGACGGTTTCACCTCCTACGGCGGAAGCCAGTACGTCAATAGCGCGCTCAACGGCGACTACGCCACCTACGTGACGCGCGACGTCATCGGCTTCGTCGAAAGGCGATTCCGCTGCATACCTCGCGCGTCCGCGCGCGGCCTCTTCGGCAAGTCGAGCGGCGGCTTTGGGACGCTGCACCTGGTCATGGAGTATCCCGGCCTCTTCGCTACGGCCGCTGCCCAGAGCGCCGACGCCTACTTTCCTTACTGTTACACCTCTCAGTTCACTCATGCCCAACGGCAATTCGAGCAGCACGGCGGCGTCGCCAAGTTCGTCGCCACATTCCAGAAGATGCCGAAGAAGCCACACCCCGCCCTCCTGGCGATCAATATCGTCGCGATGTCCGCGGCGTACTCCCCCAAACCCCAAGCCAGCGCGCCGCTCGACTTCGACCTGCCCTTCGATCCCGCAACGGGAGAGCTTCGCGAGGATATCTGGGAGCGCTGGCTCCGCTTCGATCCGGCACGGACCTGCACCGAGCGGCTCGACGGCTTCAAGGCCCTTCGGCGCCTCCACGTCGAGTGTGGCCGGCGCGATCAGTACACCCTCGACATCGGCGCGCGCATCCTTGCTCACCGCCTTCGTGAGGCCGGCGTCGACGTGCAGCACGAGGAGTTCAATGACGACCACTCGTCGATCGGCTACCGGCACGAGGTCATCTATCCGGCGCTGCTGCGCGATCTGGACGTGGAATGACGCATCAGATCGTTAGTCAAGCGCACCTGGCTCTACGCCGAACCGCCGCACCCGTAGCGCCGTCCGAGATACCGACGCGCGAATTCCAATCCCTGATCGACGACATGTTTCGTGCCCTGTACCAGTGCACCTCACCGCGCGGCATGGGGCTCGCCGCGCCGCAGGTCGGCGTCTCAAAGCGCCTGTTCGTCGTCGATCTCCAGCAGGATGGATTCCAGCCGATCTGCCTCGTCAACCCGGCTCTCGTCGCAGCGGAGGGCGAAGCCGTCTCCATCGAGGGTTGTCTCTCGCTTCCCAGTTTCGCCGGCAAGGTCAAGCGCAGCGCCAGCGTGACGCTCACCGGGCAGGATCGCAAGGGGCGCGCACGGCGGATCGAGGCGAGCGGGCTCCTTGCCTACTGCCTGCAGCACGAGCTGGATCATCTCAACGGCGTGCTCTACGTGGACCTCGCCGAGACGGTCCGTCCTCTCGCCGACTATCGTGCCCCCCAAAAACACGCGCGGGAGTGAGCCGGGCCGCCCTCCGGCGGGCGTCTACAAGCGCGCATGGTCGTACCTGGCGCCGTACTGGCGGACCGAGCTCTTGGTGCTCGCGTGCATGCTCGTCGCCAGCGCCCTCGCTCAGGTCTGGCCGCTCTGCCTCAAATGGATCATCGATATCTCCATCGAGCACCACGATCTCAGGTCGCTGACCTGGTTCACGCTCATCGGCATCGCGACGGCACTGGCCGCCGGTCTGATCGGCTCGGTCGAAGGCTATTGGAGCGGCTGCGTGACCGAAGGCGTCATCCGCGACA
>JAGWST010000092.1 GCA_028869325.1 bacterium
ACTCCCAGGCGCTCCTGCGCGTGTACGAAGACGTCGTTCCAGAGCCGCGCTTCGTGGTGACTCTCGAGCTTGGGGAGGTAGAAGTACGGGCCGCTGCCCTTGGAGATCAGCCGCTTGGCATTGCGGAAGAAGTAGAGCCCGAAGTCGAAGAACGCGCCGGTGACGGGCTCGCCGTCGACGGTCACGTGCTTCTCGTCGAGATGCCAGCCGCGCGGGCGAACGAGGAGTACGGCCGGCTTGGGGCCGAGCCGGTAGCTCTTGCCTTCGGGCGTCTCCAGCGCGATGGTGCGCTCGATCGCATCGGTGAGATTCACGTGGCCAAGGACCATGTTCTCCCACGTCGGGGCGTTGGAGTCTTCGAAGTCGGCCATGAAGACGCGCGCCCCGGAGTTGAGCGCGTTGATCACCATCTTGCGGTCGGTGGGGCCGGTGATCTCGCAGCGGCGGTCCTGCAGATCGCGCGGCGCCGGCGCGACGCGCCAATCCGCGGTCTCGCGAACGGCGGCGGTCTGCGGCGAAAAATCGGGCAGGATGCCCCGATCGAAGGCCTCTTGACGGCGCGCGCGCTCGGCGAGCAGAGCGCGCCGGCGGGCTCCGAACGTGCGCTGGAGCTCTGCCACGAAGGCTAGAGCCTCCGGCGTGAGGACCGAGGCGTACTCGGCCGTGACGGGACCGAGGATCTCGATCCCGTGGGATGGTGCGATTGCGGTGACATGCTCTGTCATGACCGTGCGTATCCCCGATGGAGCGAGTGCGTGGAGCGCTCTTGGGCGGGACGAGAAGACATCCTTCCTCATTGTGAGTGATTTTTGAAGGAATTTTCCCTCATTTGTTCGGCTTCAGACTGGCGTCTAATTGCGCAACATCCGATAATTTCCGAGGATGGAAAACGATATTCGCGAAGTGAGTGGTGTGAGTGTACTATGGGCGCCGGTAACGGTCAACCGAATTTGGCGCCTGTCGACAGAAGTTTGCGGGTATTGGGAAACGAGCGTGCCCCCGCCCGTTCGGGCTTAGCAGACTACTAGAAGGGCAGGTTCGGATCGGCACCCAGGGTGAGCGCATCGGCCGGGCGCGCCTCGAAGTAGGCGGCGGCGGCGATCATCGCCGCGTTGTCGGTGCAGAAGCGCAGCGGCGGAATCAGCAGCCGAACGCCTTCGCGACCCGCCCAAGCCGCCATCTCGCTGCGGAGGCGGGAGTTGGCGGCCACGCCCCCAGCAATCACGACCGTCGCGTGGCGTAGGCGCCGCTGCGCTAGCGCCGTCTTACCGACCAGCACGTCGACGACCGCGGCTTGAAAGGAGGCGGCGACATCTTCGCGCTTGGCCGCGCTCCCCGCGGCGGACTCCAGGAAGTAGCGCACCGACGTCTTGATGCCGGAGAAGGAGAAGTCCAGCGAGTCGGCGCTCAGCATGCTGCGCGGAAAGGCGAAGGCGGCGGCGTCGCCCTGCTGCGCTAGACGATCCATCGCGGGGCCTCCCGGAAAGCCCAGACCCAAGAGCCGTGCCGTCTTGTCGAAGGCTTCTCCGGCCGCGTCGTCGAGCGTCTCTCCGATGATGCGCAGGTCACCGTGCGCGCGCACGTCCACGAGTTGGGTGTGGCCCCCGGAGACGATGAGCGCGAGGAACGGCGGCTCCGGCGGCAGCTCCTGTTCCAGATAGGCTGCGTACAGATGGCCGTGCAGATGATTGACGCCATAGAGCGGCTTGCCGGCGGCGTAGGCGATGGCCTTGGCGGCCGCGACGCCCACCACCAGACTGCCGATGAGCCCGGGGCCCCGCGTGACCGCCACGCCGTCGAGCGCCGCCATGGGCAGCCCCGCCGTCTGCAGGGCGTGTTCGACGGTGGCGGAGATCAGCGCGACGTGCCGGCGCCCCGCGATCTCCGGCACGATGCCGCCGTACTTGGCGTGAAAGGCGTCCTGGCTGGTGGCCACGCTGGCGTGGACGCGCCGTCCGTCTTCCACGACCGCGGCGGCCGTGTCGTCACAGGAGGTCTCGATGCCCAGCAGGATCATCGACGCCCTTACCGGCGTTCGGCGACGCGCTCGGCGAGCTCGGCGGCGAACGCCGCCAGCGGGACCGGCGGCCGCTTCTCGTCATTGCCGCGCTCGTTGACGGCGACCGTTCCCTCGGCCGCCTCCTGCTTGCCTACGACCAG
>JAGWST010000093.1 GCA_028869325.1 bacterium
CGAGCTCCGCGGCGCGCTGTGCCAGGGTGAGGTCACCCCCGATGGCGATGGCGATGTCACCCGCGAGGGCTGCGAGCCGGCGCGTCTTGTCGCCGAGTGAGCCGAGCTTCGCCTGGAAGGTCACGGCATCGAGCCCGGCGCGCCGCGCGGCGAGCGGCTCGCGCCGATCCTGCTCCCAGAAGAAGGCCGCATCCGAAAGCCGCGCGCGCACGACCCGTTCGTTGCCCTCGCGCACTTTGGCGGGCTCGCGGCTCTCGATGTTGCTGACCGTGATGAAGGCCGGCAGCAGCTTGCCGTGCGCGTCGTGGGCAAGCAGTCCGTCGAAGATCTGATCGAGCAGGTTGTCCGTCGGGGTGACGGCGGTTGAGATCGGATCGAGCGTATCGGCATCGACGCCCTGGGAGACGGTGAGGGTATCGCTGCCTGATTGCGCGCGAGCCGGAGAGGCGCCGCTAAAGGAGACGCCACCGATGAATGCGGCGGCCAGCAGTATGGCAAGAACGCGACGTGGCATGGAACCTCCATCAAACGATATGCCGGGATGCAGTGCGGTAAGACGACTGTGAATGGTGAGAGTTGGCTCAGGGGGTGGGCGTTCCTCTCCCCGAAGAGCCGATCTTCTCGAACTTTTCAGTGTTTTCTCAGTGCAATCCCAGCGCTCGCCCATACGATTGGAGGCATGAGAGCCGCGGGAGCGCCAGCAGGCTGAACCGATCCTCAGGCTAGGCTCCCGCCAGCTACGCGGCCGGTAGCGGGCGCTGCGCGGCCCCCAGGCGACCGATCTCTCGCGGGGGGATGCGCAGCAACTCGACGCCATGACCGCGAAGATGACGGTCGAAGCCTTCCCCGGTGGAGGTTGCTACGAAGAATACCGATAGCCGAACGCCGCGGGTGGCCGTCGTCGACGACGAGCGGCACATCCGCGAGATGCTCGAACTGGGCCTTGGACGCGAGGGCTACCTGGTGCGCTGCGCGGCCGACGGCCAGGCGGCCCTCGCGCTGGTGCACGATTGGGACCCGGACGTCATCGTGCTGGACGTCATGCTGCCGAAGTTCAGCGGCTTCGAGCTGTTGCCGATGCTGCGCCGCCAGACCGAGGCGCCGATCTTGATGCTCACGGCGCGCGGCGACATCTCCGACCGCGTGCACGGGCTGGCGCGCGGCGCCGACGACTACTTGGCCAAACCGTTCGCCTTCGAGGAGCTGCTGGCGCGGCTGGGCGCCGCCTTGCGCCGTCCGCGTCTGGCCAGCGCCGATACGCTGCGCTTCGCCGAGCTCTTCGTCGATCTCACCCGGCGCGAGGTGCTGCGCGGCGAGCGCCGCATCGATTTGACCCCACGCGAATACGACCTCCTGTTGACGCTCATGCGCGAGCCGCGCCGCGTCTTCTCGAAGGAGCAGCTGTTGGACACCGTCTGGGGCCACGACTTCGAGGGCAACCCCAGCATCGTGGAGACGTACGTCTCGTACCTGCGGGCCAAGCTGGATGCAGCCGGCGAGCCCGCGCTCATCCACACCATCCGCGGCATCGGCTACTCGCTGCGCGAGGGGGCGGCGTGAGGTGAGCTCGCTGGCCTCGCGCATCACCGGCTGGTACGTGGCGCTGCTGGCCCTGCTCCTGATCGTGGTCTTGGCGGTCTCGTCGCTGCTGCTGGTCTTCACGCTCAACGGCATCGGGCACGACGTGCTGGTGGCCAAGCAGGTAGAGGCGCGCGAGCTGGTGCGCCACTATCAGTCGCAGGGCGTTCCTCTCGCCACGGCCGGGCCGGATCTCGCCCAGCGCCTGAGCGGCATCGGGCTGAGTGTGGCCGTCTTCGACGACGCGGGGCGCCAGCTAAGCGGCGATCCCGGTCTTACGGATCGGGTAGCGCCCGTCTTCTCCGCATCCGACCAGGATACGCAACGACTGCGCAGCCGCGACGACTTCCGCTATCACGGGACGCTCTTCGTTCGCGTCAAAGGCGGCTTCGTGGTCTTTGCCCCCTCGCTCGCGTTGATCTGGGTGACCTTGACGCCGTACTGGCGCACGATGCTGATCGTGCTGGGCATCGCCCTGATCGTCGCGTGGTTCCTGGGGCGCTACCTGGCGCAGCAGGCGCTGAGGCCGCTGAACGACGTCAAGGACGCGATCGGAACGTTGGCCGCAGGAGACTACTCGCGGCGCACCTTCGCCATGAGCGAGAGCAGCGAGATCGGTGCGCTCGCCGCCGCTTACAACGCCGCCGCGGAGCGCGTGGGCGGGGCGATGGAAGAGCGGCTGCGCACCGAGACGCGCATGCGCCAGTTCGTCGCCGACGCCGGCCATGAGCTGCGCACGCCGCTCACCGTGATCGCCGGATATATCGACGTGCTGCGCCGTGGAGCCATGGCCGAGCCGGCGGTTGCGGCGCAGATTCTGGAGACCATGAGCCTGGAGAGCGCGCGCATGCGCACGCTCGTCGAGCGCCTGCTGCGCCTGGCACGGCTGGACGGCGATGCGCCGCCCGAGTCGGCGCCCTTCGATTTGACGCGCATGGCGGTCGACGTTGCCGCCGCCACGAACGACCTCTTTCCGCAGACGGCCATGCGCTGCGACGCCGACGGCCCGGTGAACGTGGTCGCCGATGAAGGCGAGCTGCGCGAGGCGCTGCGGGCGCTCGTCGACAACGCACTGAAATACGCGCCGGGCGCGCCGCTGGAGGTCGCCGTCACGCGCAACGGCTCGAACGCCTACTTGCGCGTGCACGACGAGGGGCCCGGGATGAGCGAGCAGGAGCGCGCGCATGCCTTCGAGCGCTTCTTCCGCGGCGACTCGCGCGGGGACGTCGCGGGCGCCGGCCTGGGGCTTGCGATCGCCAAGCGCGCCGCCGAGCGCGCCGGCGGGTCGATCGAGCTCGCAAGCGCACCCGGAGAGGGAACGACCGTGACCATTCGCGTTCCCGTCTCGTCCTAACGAGACCCGGAGCGGCGCGCGTCGAGGCCGAAGAGCACCGCCATGCAGATCACGTACTACCTGGATATCCTCTCTTCGTGGTGCCTATCGGCCGAGGACGCGATCGCCCGCCTGCGGGCGGAGCACGGTGCGCGCATCGACTTCGAATGGCGGGTCGCGCTTCTGGGCGGCGGCGGCCCGATGGGCAACACCCACGCCTTGGAGACCTGGTACTATCGGCGCACGCAAGCGGCTACCGGTATGAGCCTGGATCCTGACTGGGTAGAGGGCCCCAATACCTCCACGCTGGCCGCGAACCTTGCCGCCGAGGCGGCGCGCGCGCTGGGCTGCGGCGACGACCGCGCCCGCCTGGCACTGGCCCGCGCGGCGATGCGCGCCGGCCAGCACGTTGGGCGGCACGACGTCGCCGTGGAGGTCGCCGCCGCCGCGACCGGGCTACAGCCGCACGTGTTGGCCGAAAAGATGCGCGATCCCGCCGTGATCGCCCGCATCTATGAGACGACGGCGGAGTTCAAGGCGCTGGCTGCGCACGGCGTCGACCAGCGGCCGACTTTCGTGCTGCGCAGCGCCATCGGCGACACGGCGATCCTCTCCGGTATCTATCGTTACGAGCCGCTGGCGGCCGCCGTGAGCGCGATGCTCCACGACGAGGATGCCTACGCCGCCTTCATCCCCGCCAATCCGCCGCCCGCGAGCGTCTAGTGACGTAGCGCTAGCGTGCGCGCACGGCGCGCTTGGCCGCGACGAACGCCAGCACGTCGTCCAGCGAGCGCGTGTTGAGAACGTTGCGCGGCTCGAGCCAAGCGCGGCGCGCCTGGCCCACGGCGTACGAGATGCGCTCGAGCTGCGAGACGTCGTGTGCGTCGGAGTCGAGCGCCAGCGTCACACCGACCTCGGCGGCGCGGCGCGCGAGCTGGTTGGAGAGGTCGAGACGATCGGGATTGCCGTTCATCTCGAGTGCCGTGCCCGTTCGCGCGGCCGCCGCGAAGACGGCCTCGACGTCGAACTCGTAGGCGGTGCCGGCGGAGACGCTGCGCCCGGTGGGATGGCCGATCACGTTGACGCAAGGATGCTCGATCGCGCGGATGATGCGCGCCGTCATGCGCTTGTGTCCGATGTTGTGCGCCGAATGGACGCTCGCGATCACGAAGTCGAGCTGCCCCAAGAGCTCGTCGTCGAAGTCGAGTGTACCGTCGGGAAGAATATCGACCTCGATACAGCACAGCGTGCGAATCCGAAAACGCTCGCCCAGCGCATGAATCGCCGCGATCTGCTCGCGCAGCCTCTCCGGCGTCAACCCGAACGCCGGGCCGCGCCCCCACGAGTGCTCCGAGATGGCGTGGTAGGCGTAGCCCTTGCGCGCGCAGGCCGCGATCATCTCCTCCAACGCGTCGCGCCCGTCCGACCACGTACTGTGCATATGGAAATCGCCGCGCAGATCGCGCGCCTCGACCAGCCTCGGCAGCCTGCCGCGGCGCGCCGCCTCCAGCTCGCCGCTTCCCAGCCGCAGCTCGGGCGGGATGAACGGCAGATCAAGCGCGGCGTAGACCTCCTCCTCCGTCTCGAAGGTGCGGTTCTTCCCGGTCGCAACCTCGAGGATGCCGTTCTCGCTCACCCGCAGCCCGCGCTTGACGGCCATCTCGCGAAACTGCACGTTGTGCTCGCGGCTGCCCGTGAAGTGCTGGAGCAGATTGCCCCAGTTGGCCGCCGGCACCACGCGCAGATCGACTTGCAGGCCCTGCGGCGTCCAGAAGGAGGCCTTGGTGCTGCCCTCGGCGAGCACTGCCTCGGCCTCGGGGAGGCCGACGAAGACCTCGATCACGCGCTCCGGCTGCGCCGACGTGCAGACGATATCGATATCGCCGACGGTTGGCTCCTGACGGCGCAGCGAGCCGGCGTGGGCGATGCGCTCCACGGGCGCGCCCTGGCGCAGGCACGCGATGATGCCTTCCGCAAGGGGAAGGGCGGTGCCGATCGGCCAGCGGTGCGAGCGCCCGCGGCGCATCAGCAGGCCGCGCTTGATGTTCTCGACCGTCTTGCCTCCCATGCGCGGGAAGCCTTCCAGCCTGCCTGCGCCGATCGCTTGCTCGAGCTGCGCGGCACTGGCGATCCCCAACGTATCGAAGAGCGCACGGGCGGTCTTCATCCCCACACCGGGGACCTCGAGGACCTCCAGCACGCTCTCCGGATAGCGCTCGAGCAGGTCTTTCAGCTTCTGCGTCGTGCCCGTCTCGACGATCTCGAGAATGCGCTCGGCGATCCGCTCTCCGATGCCGGGGATCTTCTCGAGGCCTCCGCGCTCGATCACGTCCGCGAGCGGCGGCGCCTGCTCCACGGAGGCGGCGGCCTTTTCGTAGGCCATGAACTGGAAGTAAGGCTCGCCCGCGAACTCCATCAACTGGCGGATCTGCATCAGGCGCCGGGCGACCTCGGCGTTGTTCGGCATCGCCGGTGGGGTTCGCCGCCGAGGCCGCCGTATTCTCCCCCATGCGCCAACTGGACCGTTCATTGCACCGCCAGGTGCCCCGCGTGCTGCTCGATCTCGCCGACTCGGAAGGCTGTCGCATCATGTCCGGCTTTCCAGATGCGCACACGTACGCCGTCACCATCCACGTGGGCGACTACGCCGAGATCTCCGATTCGTTCGCGAAGCTCTTCAAATGGATCGTGGAGAGCGGCTACGTCAGCGACGGCCCCCCAGGTGACATCTATTGGGACGATCCCGCCACGGTGCCCGTTCGCGAGCTGATCACCGTCTGCTACCAGCCGGTTCGCCGGGCGTGACGCCGCCGCTGCCGCGACCGCGCCTCGATCCCGCCATCTTCAGCCTTCCGGTCGAGCGCATGCGGGAGGGCTACTACTCGGACGTCTACTTCAACCGTGCGCGCGACATCCTCGTTGCGGACGGCTACCATCCGCGCGTCCTCATGCAGGTTTTCCAGCGGCGCGACGCGGTGCTCTGCGGCATCGACGAGGCGTTGGCGATCCTCAAGCTGTGCAGCGGCTACAAGCCGCCCGCCGGCGGCTGGCACGAGGGCTGGCCGGAGCTGCGGGTGCAGGCGCTGCGCGACGGCGACGCGATCGCTCCGTACGAGAACGTGCTCACGATCGAGGGCGACTACGCGCTCTTTGCGCACTTGGAGACGCTCTACCTGGGCGTGCTGGCGCGGCGCACGCGGATCTGCACCAACGCCCGCAACATCGTGCGCTCGGCCAACGGCAAGGACGTGCTCTTCTTCCCCGCGCGCTTCGACCACCACTTGGTCCAGACCGGCGACGGCTACGCCGCCTACGTCTCCGGCGCGCTCGGCGTCTCGACGGACGCCAATGCCGAATGGTGGGGCGCGAAAGGCACGGGAACGGTCCCCCATGCGCTGATCGCGGCGTACGGCGGCGACACCGTGCTCGCCAGCCGCAAGCTCGCCGAGCTGGTCACGGAAGAGATGCACCTGATCGCGCTGGTCGACTTCGACAACGACTGCGTCGGCACGAGCCTAGCGGTCGCGCGCGACCTGGGGCGCCGCCTATGGGGCGTGCGCCTGGACACCAGCGCGACCCTGGTCGATCGCTCGCTCTGGCCCAGGATGGGGACGTTCACGCCTACCGGCGTGAACCCGCAACTGGTGCGCAACGTTCGCACGGCCCTGGACGCGGTGGGCTTCACCTGGGTGCGCATCGTGGTGAGCGGCGGCTTCAACCCGACGAAG
>JAGWST010000094.1 GCA_028869325.1 bacterium
AAGATGCTCTTCTGCTCTCCCAACGAGACGGCACGCGGGGCATCGCTAGCGGAAGGCGTGGCGGCCGTGCGTGCGGTCATCGGCTTCCCGGCGCACCCCTCCGCGAAGATGCCGAAGGGCGTGTTGGAGTTCGCCGCGTGGGTCGCGCCCAGCAGCCCGGAGCCGCCGGCAATCGTCGTGGATGCGCTTGCCGATGCGTTCCAGCCCTACACCTCCGGCTCCACCGGGAGACCCAAGGGCTGCGTCCTCAACCACGACGGTCAGATCTGGAACACGCGCGTGCACGTCGATTTCCTGGGCTACACGGGAGAGGACCGATCGATCGCGGCGGCGCCGCTCTCCCACAAGAACGCTATGACCGGCGCCGTCAAGCCGATGCTCTATGCCGGCGGATCGGTGGTGATCCTGCCGCGCTTCGATCCCGAAGCGTATATCGCCGCGATCGACCGCTACAAGATCACCTACACGACGGGCGTGCCTGCTATGTACAATATGATCCTGGCACGTCCGGAGCTCTTCGAGCACTACGACGTCTCGTCGGTCCGCATCGCCACCGTCGGCTCCTCATCGGTGCCGCCGGAGCTGTTGCGACTCATGCACCGTTACTTCACCCGCGCGCACGTGGCGGAGATCTACGGCTCCACCGAGGGCGGGCCGGTCACGCTCATCCAGCCGCTCGACGACACGCCCGGCATGCTGCCGGTGGCGGAGACGGAGATCGCGATCGTGCGCGACGACGGGGGCGAGTGTGAAGACGACGAGATCGGCGAGCTGATCGTCAGAAACCGCGGCGTCCTGCGTGCGTACTATAAGAATGAAGGCGTGAGCGCCGAGCGGATTCGAGACCGCTGGTATCACACGCGCGACCTGACCAAGCGCACCAGGAGCGGGCGCTACTTCATCATGGGGCGCACCGACGACATGATCATCACGGCGGCAGAGAACGTCTACCCGATCGAAGTCGAGGACCTGCTGCGCCGGCACCCCGCTGTCGCCGATGCGGTGGTCGTGCCGGTACCGCATGCCGTGAAGGGCCAAGTCCCGGTCGCCTTCGTCGTGCTGCACCGCGGCGTCGAGACCAGCGAGGAGGCGATCAAGGCATTCGCCTTGGAGCACGGACCGGCATTTGCCCATCCGCGCCGCGTGTTCTTCATGCAAGAGATTCCCTTGTCGGGCCCCGGCAAAGTCGATCGCAAGCGGCTCTGCGAGCTGGCCGGGGCCGCGGTCGAGGGCAATATCGGCTCCTGAGAATTCATCCCCCGGAGCTTTGAGGAGGTACCAGATGGCTGAGCAGAGCGTATCGCGGCAGCGTTTCGTCAAGGGCATCGGGACGGCAGCGGCCGCTGCGGGGTTTCCCGCCCTCGTTCCCCGGCGCAGCGAGGCGGAGGAGGTGATTCGCGTCGGACAGATCGAGTCGCTGGTCGGTCCGTTCTCCGTCTTCGCAAAGACGGAGATCAACGCGGCCGCCATGGCGGTCGATGCCTGGAACAAGCGCGGCGGGGTCATGGGGCGCAAAGTCGAGGTCGTCATCGGCGACGACCAGAACAACCCCGGGACGGCCGTGCTCAAGGCACGCTCTCTGATCTATCAGCAGAAGTGCGTCGCGCTGATGGGCACCGTCAACAGCGCCGCCACGCTCGCGGTGGGCTCCACGGCGGCCTCGCTGGGCGTGCTCTTCATCGACTCGGGCGGTCACACCGACGCGATCGTCGGCGAGAAGTGCAGCTGGAACAGTTTTCAAACGTGCCACAATACATGGATGATGACGCATGCGACGGGCTACTCGATCGCAAAGCTCTTCGGCAAGCGCTGGTACCTCATCACCCCCGACTACGCCTTCGGCCACGCCGTGGCGCGCGGCTACGAAGACGTCGTCAAGCGCGTCGGCGGGCAGATCGTCGGCAACGATTTGATTCCCATCGGGACCCCCGACTACAGCTCCTACCTGCTCAAGGTCCAGGCCGCGAAGCCCGATTGCCTGATCGCCATTCCCGGCGGCCAAGACCTGGTGAACCTGTTGAAGCAAGCCGACTCATTCGGGCTCTTGAAGAAGATCCCCGCCGCCGGTCCGTACACGGAGCTCGAGGTCGTGTGGCAGCTGCCGAAGTCCGCGCGCGTCGGCTACTGGGGCGTCGAATGGTACTACAAGGGCGATCTCGTCTTCGGCAAGGGTAACGCCGCCGCCCAGCAGTTCGTCGGCGAGTACCGCAAGCGGTACGGCGTTCCGCCGACGCCGTACAGCATCGGCGCCTACGTCTCGATGGACCGCGTACTCTGGGCGATGAACGAGGCGAAATCGACCAATGGCGCCAAGCTGGCGCGCACGCTCGAGGGCGCCGAGTTCACGTCGTTCTGGAAGGGCCCCTCGCACTACCGGAAAGAGGACCACGTGCTGATGTGGCCTGCGCTCTTCAGTAAGGTACGCGCAGAGGGAACGGCAGAGGATAAATACGATGTGCTGGAGATCTTGGACCGCCAAGAGGCCGACGTCATCGCGCCGCCGGCAGCCGAGCAGGCCAAGATCTGCCATCTGGACTATCCGGCGTAGATGAAGGCACTACTCTTCGAAGAGCATGGCCCGCTGAGCAATCTGCGGTACGTCGAAGATTTCCCCAAACCGGACGCCGGCGCGGGGGAGTGCCTGGTGCGGGTACACGCCGTAGCGTTGAACGGCTTCGATCCGATGATCCTCAACGGGATTCCCGGGCTGAAGATCCCACTGCCGATGATTCCGGGCGGCGATATCGCGGGTGAGATCGCCGCGCTCGGCGCGGGGGTCGATGCGGGGGCGTGGCGGGTGGGCCAGCGCGTCAGCATCATGCCGCTCTGTCCGCCGAAGATGATCGGCGAGACGCTGCGGGGCGGCTGCTGCGAGTACATCGCCGTTCCAGCCTCCAACGTGCTGCCCATTCCGGACGGGGTCTCGTACGAGGAGGCGGCCGCCCTCCCCGTTGCCTACGGAACGGCGCATCGCATGATGGTGACGCGCGGCAGGGTGCGGCGAGGAGAGTCGGTGCTGATTCTGGGCGCAACGGGCGGCGTGGGCACCTGCTGCGTACAGTTAGCCAAAGAGGCGGGAGCCGAGGTCGTGGCCTGCGGAGGCTCCCAAGCCAAGACGCGCCGTCTGCAGGCACTGGGAGCGGACCACGTCATCGACACGTCGACTCAAGACTTCGTCGAGGAGGTGCTCCGGCTCTACGGCAAGCCGCGGGTCTG
>JAGWST010000095.1 GCA_028869325.1 bacterium
TCGTTGGCCGCCTCCACCGCGCACCCTTGGCATTCTTCGCCACCAAGAGCGTCGGCGCCATCCTCAATCGCCTCTCCGCCGATCTCCGCGGCATCCGCACCTTCTTCGCCGACTCACTGGTCGCGACGATCAGCAACGCTATCTCCGTCCTCGCCGCGCTGGTGGCGATGGCCCTCTTAGATTGGCGTCTGGCGCTCATCGCGTGCGTAACCTTCCCGGTTATGCTGCTTCCCATGCGCGCGGTAGGCCGTACCATGTATACGGTTCAATCGGACATCCGAACGCAGAGCGATCGGATCGCGCGCATGATGGGAGAGACCCTCTCCCTATCGGGCATCACTTTGGTCAAGTCGTTCGCGCGCGAGGAGGAGGAACTGGCGCGCTCGCGCGCAGCCGGAGACGACCTGATGCTGCTGGGGATCCGCCTCAGCATGGTCGGACGCTGGTACAACGCGCTGCTCAAATCGCTCTTCGTGATCGGCCCCGCTGTGGTCTGGTGGACGGGCGGATGGCTTGCGATCGAGCGGGGCCTACCGATCGGCGCGATCGCCGCGTTTTCCGCGTACCTGTTCAAGCTCTATAACCCCGCCGTTCTGCTCGTGAACACGCAGTTGCGGGTGATCAACGCGTACACGATGTTCGAGCGGCTGATCGAGTATCTGGACGTCGAACCGGAAACCGTCCACACCGTAATGCCGGACGCTCGCGCGCCACGCCCCCTTCGCGGGGAGATTCGCTTCGAGAACGTTTCGTTCGGGTATGCCGGAACCGGCGACGTCTTGCGCTCCATTTCGTTCCACGTGGATGCGGGACACCTGGTAGCGCTCGTCGGGCCGAGTGGCGCCGGGAAGTCGACGATCCTGAACCTGCTGTTGCGCTTCTACGAGCCGCGGAGCGGGCGGATTCTCCTCGATCGTGTCCGCGCTGCGGCGCGCAATCGGGAGCGTCGCCCAGGAGACCTACCTCTTCCACGATACCATCGAGAACAATTTGCGCTACGCAAAGCCGCACGCGACATTCGAGGAGTTGGTCGACGTCTGCAAGGCGGCCAGCATCTACGACGCGATCGTCTCTCTTCGAGAGGGATTCTCCACCGTGGTCGGGGATCGCGGACACAAGCTCTCCGGCGGGGAGCGCCAGCGCCTGGCCATCGCGCGGGCGCTGCTCAAGGATCCCAAGATTCTGGTTCTCGATGAGGCGACAAGCTCGCTCGACACCGCCTCGGAGCGGGCGATTCAAGCGGCCCTCGAGCGGCTCATGGAGGGGCGTACCAGCTTGGTGATCGCGCACCGCCTCTCCACCATTCGTCACGCGGACCTCATCCATGTGTTGGACCACGGCGCAATCGTCGAGTCCGGCACCCACGACGAGCTGCTGCGGCAGCGCGGACTCTACGCCACGCTCTACGACGCGCAAGCGCGCAAACAAGGAGAGAGAGTACCATGAAACTGTTGCGTTCGGCATTCCTCCTTTCCACAGGCCTCGGAGCCGCGGCCCTGGCGACCCAGCGGAAGGCGGAGGCTGCCGCCGCCGCGCCGCAGAGCCTGCGAACCGCGGAACCCATCACGACGCTCAAGCCGGATCAGTACGATCGGGCGAAGATGTTCGCGCTGCTGAAGAATGCGGCGCGATCGAAACAAGTCTTCCAATGCGAGAGCGCAAAGGCTCCTCACCCCGCGCGCAACACCGATCTTGCGCACATGGTCAACTCCCTCAACGCGTTCGAGCTCTCCTTCGGCGAGCCGTACGGCCGCGGCAGCTTGGCGGTCCTGGGAATCTTCATCGGAGAGGCGTCGCTGCTCTCGCTCAACGATGCCATGTGGCACAACTATCACCTCGGGGGCCTCTATAGCCTGGCAGACGAGAAGGGCCGCCCGGGGATGAAGAACGTCTATTACGAAGCTCACGCGACCCCGGCCGCCGGCGAGACCTTCCACAAGGACTGCAGTATTCAGACGGTCGCCAAGCGTGGCGGCTCGTTCATGGTCTGCCACAACGCGCTGAATGCCCAGGCGCAACACGTAAGCACCATGCTTGGCCTAGAGTATCCACGCGTCCTCGGCGATTTCGTATCGAACCTGGTGCCGGAGTTCGTCCTCGTTCCGGCGGGCGTCGCAGCGTTCCAGCTGGCCCAGGAGGCCGGTTGGAAGCCGTTCACCGTCGCCTGACCGGCGACGCACCGGCCGGTCCCTGCGGGCCTCGCGCCGGCCCGATCTTGGCAATTGTTGCCAACAATGGTAGACTTTGGATATGCCTACCATGAACGTCAACCTGTCCGAGGACCTGGTCCGATTCGTGACTGAACAAACGCGACAGGGCGGCTACACCAATCAAAGCGAGGTCGTACGCGCCGGCTTGCGACTGCTACGAGTGCAGCAGCAAAAGCACCGTGCTTTGCTTCGGGCCCTCAAGGCGGGCATCTCCGCCGCTCACGCCGGGCGTGCCAAACGGATGACCGGCGAGCTGCTGCGCGAAATCGCGGCGAAGGGTCACGGCCTCGTCAAAGGCGGATCTCAGTCATAGGACGACGCCGCGTCGCGCTAGCCTTAGCGGAGCCGGCAGAGCATGACCTGGCTAATGTGGCTGCGTGGTACGTTGAACGCCATCCCAGCGGCGAACGTCGATTCGTTGAGGCATTTGCCGAGGTCGGGCGGCTGCTGAGCAGCCACCCGGACATCGGCCAGCAACGCGATGAGTTGCACCCAGGCTTACGCTCGTGGTTGGTCCACCCCTACGTCGTCTTCTATCTGTTCGACGGGCAGCCGCGAGTCATAACGATCGTCCGCGTCCTCCACCAGCGCATGGACGTCGACGAGGTTGTATTCGTCCCCTAGCGACTCCACGACCGTAAGAGCCTCGGCCCATGCGATGACGCGGCCGATGAGCGGCCGCCAAGCGCTCACGCCGTGCGCAGGTGCAGCACGAAGACGTTCCCATCCGGATCTTCGCACCACTGGGCCCTGCAGGCCGGAAAGCTCCGCACCTCTCCATCGAGCCTGCCCCCCAAGCCGACGACGCGCGCCGCCGCCGCCTCGATGTCCGCAACGGCAAAGAGCACGCATCCGGAGGGCTTCCACTCGCCGCTCGAATAGGCGCCGATACCGAAGGCGGTCCCATCCGGCAAGATGAACTCGGCGCCGTGGTCAGACTCCCACGTGACCTCACGAACCTCCAGCAGCTCTCGATAGAACGCCAGCGCCCGCTGCACGTCCTTCACCGAATAGAAGATGGCGTCGACGCCCCTCGCGCGCACCGCTGCCGTTCCCTCTCTTGGCTTCATGACTCCCCCTTCGATCACGATCCCATCGCCCCCGCAACCTGTTAAGTCGTACCCGGCCGCGGCACCTCGCGGCTACGCTATCGTCTACCGAGCAAAGGAGCAGCTCATCATGGATACCCAAGCGCGGCTCACGGTCCGGGCGATCCAAGCTCGCGGGTTGAACTTGACGCTCGCTCGCCCGGTGGAGACCGCCAGCGGCGTCATGCGCACGACGCCGCTGGTGCTGCTCGATCTGCTCACCGAAGAGGGTATCGCCGGCCGCAGCTACGTGCGCTGCTATACGCCGCTGGCACTCCAGCCGCTGGTGCAGCTCATCTCCAATCTCGAAGGGTTGATCCGGGGCGACTCCGCCGTGCCGGCCGCCGTCGAGCGCAAGCTGCAGCGCCATTTTCGTCTGCTGGGCCCGCAGGGTTTGAGCGGCATCGCCATGGCCGGCA
>JAGWST010000096.1 GCA_028869325.1 bacterium
CGCGGCGCTTTTGGCGGTCGTGCCGCTAGCGGTTCGCGCGGACGACCAAGAGGCGCAGATCGGGCGCCAAGTCTACCAGCAGCTCAAGAGCCAGGGGAAGATCGTCGAGAGCTCCCCGTACTACAGCGTGCTGGACCCGATCGCCAAACGCATCGCCGTCGTCGCCGACCCGCAATACCAGTACCCCTTCCACTTCATTCTGGTCAAGGACAAGCAGCCCAACGCCTTTGCGGTGCCCGGCGGGAACGTCTACGTGACGCTTCCGCTGATGACGTTCGTGAAGAACCAAGAGGAGCTGGCCGGCGTGCTCTGCCACGAGACCTCACACGACATCCATCACGACGTGATGCACCGCATCAACGTCGATCGCAATCTCAGCATCGGAGCGACGCTGCTGGGAGCGATTCTCCACGTCGGCAATCTGGGCGCCGCCGCGATCAATCTGGCGGCGAATCTGCAAGACCTGCACTTCTCCCGCGAGGTCGAGCAGAACGCCGACCACTTGGGCGCCTACACCTGCTCGAAGTCAGGCTACAACCCGTGGGGCATGGTCTGGCTGATGGAGCGCTTCCAGCAGAACGGCGGCCATGCGGCGCCGGAGTTTCTCTCCGACCATCCCTCCGATGCGGCGCGCGTCTCGGCGCTCAAGCATGAGTTTCGCGAAAATCCCTCGGTCTTCAGCCGCTGGGACCCGTCGATCTCCGACGCCCATCCTCTGCCGAAGCCTTGACGTAGGCAACGACGTATCTCCCTCCTGCGGCCGAGGCAGCGCCGCCGCCAGCCGGCCGCCAGCTTTGAGCATTCGGCGCGCTTCGTCATCGCGTGGCGCCGCTGCAACCAACGCTTGCCGGGCGGTGTTAGGCCGCCTAGCAGGAGCCGCCGAGCTCCCTGAGCCAAGCAACATCGCTCCGCTGACACTACCGGGGTTGCACACGACGATGATCCGACCAGTCCGCGGCGTTCGCTGGTCAATGAGATCCGCGCACGCTCCGATCGCACTCCTCGCCTCCATCGGCGCCGCGATGCTCTCCGGCTGCGCGCACGCGCAGCAGGCGGCGCAGCAAGGCCTACCGCCGGCGGCGGTCACGGTGGCCAAGGCCCAGCACCAGAACATCGCGACGTTCGTCACGCTCAACGGCCAGATTACCCCGCTGCTCGACTCGACGCTGGCGTTCCAACAGTCCGGGCCCGTCTCGGCCGTCTACGTCAACGTGGGAGACCGCGTCCGCAAGGGGCAACTGCTCGCCGCCATCGACGCCTCGACGCTTCATGCGCAGCTGGCCCAAAGCCAGGCGGCCGTGGCCCAGGCGGCCGCGCGCGCCCGCAGCTCCCAAGTCAACATTCCCATCAACCGATCGCAGACCGGCGCGGCGATCCAAGCGGCGAAGGCGGCGATGGACAACAGCAAGCTGGTCTACGATCAGGACGAGCGGCTCTACAAGCAGGGCTACGTCTCGCTCACCATGCTTGAACAGGCCCGTTCGGCCTACGTCCAGGCGTCCAGCCAGTACCGCGCCGCCGTCGCCAACGATCAGAGCAATCAGGCGACGCAGCTCAACGCCCAAGCGGATCTCGCCGCCGAGCACGAGGCACGCGCGCAGGTAGAGACGCTACGCACGGAGATCGCGCAGACCAGCCTCTACGCGCCCTTCGACGGCGTGGTGACGGCGCGCTCGATGGATCCCGGCGCGATGGCCGGGCCCAACACCTCGGTCCTGCGCATCTCGGCGATCGACACGGTCTGGCTCAACGTCAACATCCCCGACGAAGATCTCCGCTACGCACGCCCCGAGACGATGGTCTCGTTTGTCACGCCCTCGCTTCCTGGACACACATTTCGAGCGCGCGTAGGCCCGGTGAACGCCGTCCCGGCCCAAGGGACGCTCTCCTATCAAGCGCAGGTCCGGGTCGCCAATCCGGGCGATCTGCTGCGCGGCGGCATGCTGGTCAGCGTCTCCATCCCCAAAGCACGCCATCCCGACGCCATCGTCGTGCCGCGCGACGCCGTCGTCGACTCACCGCAGGGCGCCTCGGTCTTCGTCGTCGCGGGCGGCCACGCGACGGCCGTCCCCGTGACGGTCGGCCTCCAGACCGACCGCCTCACCGAGGTCTCCAGCCCCAAGGTCGCATCCGGCACGCTTGTCGTCATCAGCCCGCCACAGACGCTGCAGAGCGGCGGTGCCGTCATCGCGGCTCAGCCCGCGCAGAGTCAGCAAGAGGCCGCGGCGGACCCTCCGGGTCACGCCGGGCGCGTGAAGTGAGGCGCAGGCAGCGCGCATGAGCTCGTCGTTCTTTCTGCGCCGGCCGATCCTCACGGCCGTCGCCTCGCTGATCATTCTGATCGCCGGCGCGGTCGTGATCCCCACCTTGCCGATCGCCCAGTATCCGCAGATCGCGCCGCCGGTGGTCACCGTCAACGCGGTCTACATCGGCGCGAACGCCGAGACGGTGGAGTCCTCGGTGACCACGCCGCTGGAGCAGGCCATCAACGGGGTCGAGGGCCTGCGCTACATCTCCTCGCAGAGCTCGAACGACGGCACCAGCACCATCACCTGTACCTTCCGGCTGGGCACCAATCTCGACATCGCCACCACCGACGTGCAGAACGCCGTGCAGAGCGCCCTGGGCCGTCTCCCCGACGCCGTCAAGCAGACGGGTATCACCGTCTCCAAGAACTCGGGCAGCTTCATCATGGCGCTGGCGCTGGTCTCCGAGGATCACAAGTACGGCCCGCTCTTTCTCAGCAACTACGCGGACCTGAACATCGTCAATGCACTCAAGCGCATCCCCGGCGTCAGCGACGTGCGCATCTTCGGCGGCAGCCTGTACGCCATGCGCGTCTGGCTGGACCCGCGCAAGCTCGGGCAGTACGGCCTCACCACCAGCGACGTCGTCAGCGCGCTGCAAGAGCAGAACGTCAACGTCGCCGCCGGCAGCATCGGCGCGCAGCCGGCGCCGCCCGATCAGCCGTATACCTTCACGGTCCGCGCGGTCGGACGGCTGACGACGCCGGCGCAGTTCAACGACATCGTCCTACGCAGCGCCTCGAACGGCAGCTTCGTCCGCCTGGGCGACGTCGCGCGCATCGATCTCGGCGGCCAAGACTACTCCGTCGAGAACCGCTTCAACGGCAGCCGCGACGCCGTCGGCCTAGGCGTCTTGCAGCTTCCCACCGCCAACGAGCTCAGCGTCAGCAAGCAGGTGCTGGAGACGATGGGCA
>JAGWST010000097.1 GCA_028869325.1 bacterium
GGCCAGCACGCCGCGCACGGGGTAGCGCCCTCTGCTCTCCGGGAAGCGTTTCGTGTCCAGCGGGAACATCCACAGCGCGACGCCGATCACGAGGTTGACCAGCCAACCCACGAATCCCGCGTGGCCGTGCTCAATGGCGATCACCGGCGGCAGCGGATGCTGCGCCGCCTCGAAGATGGCCAGCATCGCCCCAGCCAGGAAGGTGAGCACGAGATAGATCATCGCGGTCTTGATGAAGAGTCGCGGCTCTATGGGCATCGCGGGCGTGGCCTCCGTCCTTAGGCTCAGGTAACGTCGCGCACGCCCAAATGCAGCGTGCGGCGCATCAGGCCAATCTTCTCCTCGATCCGGCCCAGGAACTCCAAGTCCGCGTCCAGGCGGCGCGGTGGGTCGGCGACGAGCCGGTCCCGCTTCAAGAGACGAGCGAAATCGACCTCAACGCGGCCGCCGCGCACGGCGCCAGTGAGCGGATCTGCGAAGCGGACGCCCGCCTCCTGCATGATCTCGATGAAACGTTGCGCGATCAGCCCATAGCAGATCGTCGTGGGGTGGATGCCGTCCAGCGAGACCAATCCGCCAGTCCGGCGGCCCTCTCTGCCCGCAGTGAAGAAACGGGAGTCCAGCCCCGGCTCCAGGCCGCGCAGCATCTCCGGCATGGCAAGCGGCCGCCACCAAGCGGGACGCGCCGATCGATCCGCGCCGTAGCGCCGCAGCGCCATGCGGTCCACCAGGCCTGCCGCGTCGCAGAGCAGCCAGTCCATGCCCGCCTCACGAGCCTCGCGAACCAGCCGAACGATCTCGGCGTTGTACTGATCGATCGTGCTGTCGATGATACGGGCCTCGTCGGAGGTCAGGTGGGGATGGACACGCGGATCGAACTCCGCATCGCCGATCCACGGCCGCGTGTAGTAACGAAAGTATCGCGAGCCGGCATGGGCTTTGCCGCCGACACCGCGCGCAACGGGCAGGATCGTAACGTGCGGTAGCGTCGACCAGATCACATGGCGCGCGTCAACGAGCGCGATCTGGTCCGCTAGACGCCGGATCTCGCGGCGGAAGTGCCGCGGGCGCCAGATGGTGTAGGCCTCTTTGCGCAGCAGGTCGTCGTAGCCATCATCTTCGCTCCAGATCAACGAAAGATGCGTCATCGCGCCCAGCACGTTGTTGTTGCCGATGAAGACGATCAGCGTCTCCACGCCTCCGCGCTCACCCAGCAGAGCGGTGGCGCGCGGCGCGGTCATCGCACGCCCGCGGCCGTCGCGCGCCGAATCGAGCACGCGAATCGCGGCACGCTCGTTGGCATGGTCGACCAACAAGGGATGGAGGATGCGGCGGCCGGGCGCGAGGATGCGCTCGCGGCATTCGTCGGCGTCGCGCTCCAAGATATCGCGCACGTCCCACCCGTAGATCGCCAGGTTGTGCACGAATCCCGCGGACATCCGCATCGCGGTGCCCGGTCCCCGCTCCCACCAGGCTTTGGAGGCGGCCAGGTAACGGTGGGCGGAGAGGATGGCGGCGCCGCTGTTGCGCCACGAGAGTCCATCGGGAAAGCGCCGCTCCAGATAGCGTGCAAAATTCTCGAGGTTGAACGGAAGACCGCCGAAGGCATAGTAGCCCGGACGCCCAAAGCGGTCGAGCCAGCCCAGCTCGTAGGCGAGAATCGCGGGAAACGAGACGTCGGTGTTCGTGACCGCTCCGCTCTGAAAGCCGTGGCTGAGCGAGTCTCCGATCACCGCCAAGCGGTGTTCGGCCTGCTCGTGCCGCAGCGTCCGCACGCGCAACGGCACGCCGAGCGTCGCATCCTCGATCGGAGCCGGCGCGCACGAGGTGACCCAGACATCCGGAGGGGCTGCGGGCGCATCGCTCTGGCTGATCCCTCTGCCGGCGGCGCCCACGGCGAACGGCATCGGAGCGCCGGGCCTACTCGGGGCCGTAACCGATGCGCGCGATGGTGATCGCCAGATCGCCCGCCGGACGCTTCCAGACGACGCGATCGCCGACGCGCCCGTTGAGCAATGCCTCCGCCAGTGGTGAGATCCAGCTGATCGTCCCGTGCAGGGGATCCGCCTGGTCCTCGCCGACGATTGTGAACTCGTGTCGGCCGCCGTCCGGCTCCTCCAGGCTCACCGTGGCACCGAAGGCCGCCACGTCCCGCGGCTGCTGCGCCGGATCGATCACGATCGCGCTCTCGATGCGACGGGCCGAGTACTCGGCTCGGCGGGTATCGCCGGAGGCCTCCGCCTGTCGCAACTGGTCGCGCAAGAGGCGCAAGCCGCTGGGCGTGACGTAGTTGGGATGCTGGCTCTCCGGCCGAGCGAGCGCCTGTTCAGGGGCCTCGTCGGCATCTTTGACAAACGCTCTGCTCATGGTAGGTGGATTCTTCCACATTTGCGGGGCCAAGTAATCCTGGCTCAACGAGGAGTGTCGCCTAGCCCTGTGCTATTGTCCCGCTCAGCGTTCCGACACCGGAGCCGGGACTTCTGGAAAGGAGCGGACTCTTCGATGCAACGGTACCTTACGGTAGGTTCCCTGATCGGCATCGCGTGCTTGACGCTGGTCGGGCTTGCGAGTCACGGCGCGACGGCGGCTGCACCGAGTACTCATGGCGGCATCGTTCAAGTCGCCGCGGCGATGGGCAACGTCGCCAACGGCAAGAAGCTCTTCGCCGCGAACTGCGCCTCGTGCCACGGCGCGAACGGGCAGGGCGGCGTCGGCCCCACGCTCCACGGCCAGCTGAAGAATCCGCCGATGAAGCGCACGCACACGGCATTGGTCGCGTGGATCAAGAATCCCAAGCCTCCGATGCCCAAACTCTATCCTTCGCCGCTGAGTGCGAAAGACGTCGACGACCTAGCGGCCTACGTGCTGGCGACGTTCAAGTAGGCGACTAGCTTAGGCTTTCTCGGCCGTGCGGCGTGCCGAGATCCTGCAATGGACCGATCGGCACGATGCGCGTCGGGTTGATGCTGTCGTGCGTGAAGTAGTAGTGGCGCTTGATGTGGTCGAAGCTCACCGTCTCCGCCACCCCGTCGTACTGATAGAGGTCGCGCAGGTAGCCGGAGAGATTCGCGTAGTCGGCGATGCGCCGTAGGTTGCACTTGAAGTGGCCGTAGTAGACTGCATCGAAGCGCACGAGCGTCACGAAGAGGCGCCAATCGGTCTCCAACGGCGCGGAGCCCAGAAGATAGCGCTGCGTCGCGAGGCGCTGCTCCAGCCGGTCGAGCGTCTCGAAGACCCGACGGGCCGCCTCTTCGTAGGCTCGCTGTGTGGTTGCGAAGCCCGCGCGATAGACTCCGTCGTTTAAAGTCTCGTAGATCCATGCGTTGAGGCGATCGATCTCGGCTCGATGCTGTTGGGGGTAGAGATCGAGACGCGCCGCTCCGAGGGCATCGAATGCGGACTCGAACATCCGCATGATGTCGTCCTCCGAGTTATTGACGATGCGCTTCGACCGCTTGTCCCACAGCACCGGGACGGTCACACGCCCGCGATAGCTCGGATCCGATGCGCGGTATGCCTCGCTGAGAAACTGGAAACCGTTGACCGGGTCCGACGAGTAACCCGGCCCTTCGCGAAACGCCCAGCCGCGCTCGTCGCGGATCGGATCGACCACCGTCATGCCGATCGTCTCTTCCAGCCGCTTGAGCTTGCGCGCGATGATCGTGCGATGAGCCCAGGGGCACGCAAACGAGACGTAGAGATGGTAGCGGCCCGCCTCCGCCGGGTAGCCCGAGCTGCCGTCCGCAGTCACCCATTGGCGAAACGCATCCTCCTGGCGAACGAAGCGCCCATCGCGCGACTGCTCGTCGGGAAACTGCGGCTTTGCATCGATCGCATCCATGCGCCTCCCTTCTGCGGCCTGCGCCGTGCATCCGGCTCGAGCCAGCGAGCCGCCGCTCGGTCGGCACGAATGCCAAGCCGCGACTGTCACGCGGGTTGGGATCTCAGGGGTGGCCCCGGATAGTCGGACAGGACCTTAGCAGCGGGCGCAACAAAACGTCGCGGAGAGGCGCCGGCCGTGGCCATTCGGCCGCATCGAGGAATGATGCTTCGACTGGACGATGCCCAACGGGAGCTCCGCGCGCGCGCCCGCGCCGTTGCCAAGCGCATCGCCCCGCTGGCTGCAGA
>JAGWST010000098.1 GCA_028869325.1 bacterium
AAGGGGACCACGGCCAACCTCGGCCTCCCGGCTTGGGAGAGTGCTCGGCGTCTGATGGCTGTCAAGTCCAAGCTCAAACAGACACGCGGCCCGTTCGATGTGCTTTCGGCGCTAGTTGCTCTCAGCACGATCTCGGGCGATCGACGGCAGCGCGCACTGGTGGCAGAGTACGGACGATGCGTCCTGACTTGTGAGCGGGAGGCTAAGAATTGATAAAAAGTCGCTTCCTTCAGCCGCCGTTCGTGTTCCCCCGCGGAGAGCCAAGATGCGCCGCCGCACGCCTTTACTGCTCGCCACCCCCGCCGTCGTCGCCGCAATGGCGGTCGCTGTGCCCGCGCTCGCGGGGAGCAGCTCGGGCGGCGGCGCCCACAAGTCTCCTGCGCCGACGGCGCACGTAACCACCGCGCCGAACGCGCACACGAGCTCGAGGTGCATCATCGCGCTCGTCGGCAAGCGCCGCGTGCGCGAGTGCCTGGTCACCGGGCCCCGGGGCCCCCGGGGCGTACGGGGATTTCTGGGGCCGAACGGACCACGTGGAGTGCAGGGAAAAACAGGCAGGCAAGGGCCGACGGGAGAAGCCGGCGCTACGGGATCGCAGGGGCTGCCGGGGACAGCGCGCGCGTATGCGCTCGTGCAGCCCGAAGCCGTGGGCCTCAGCCCATCGGAAGCCGGGCTGGTGCAACACGGGCAGACCGTCGGCATCATCGTGATCAACCTGGTCTTCGGCTTCGCCGCGGTCGGCATCTCGAATGCCGCGCACCTGGGCGGACTGGTCGCCGGCTTTCTTTTCAGCCTGCCGCTGGTGCCGCCGGCGCCTCGCGTGCCTGCCGATCGCGCCGCGCCTCCGCAAGACCTGAGCTATTACGAGGGCCAGACGATCGAGGGCCAGGCCGTCGAGCACCAGGACGGCGAAGGCTAAGGGCGAACACGTGTTCGTCGATGGCTGACGTAGCGCCGGTGCGGCTGGACGAGATCTTTGCGGGCGGCGGTCCGCTGGCGGCGGTGCATCCCGGGTACGTGCCGCGCGAGGGCCAGCTCCAGATGGCTCGCCTGGTGGAGCGCGGCCTGCTCGAGGGCGTGCACACCGTGGTGGAGGCGGGGACGGGGGTCGGCAAATCGTTGGCCTATCTGGTGCCGGCGCTGCGCTCCGGCAAGAAGGTGGTCGTCTCTACCGGCACCATCGCCCTGCAGGAGCAGTTGCTGGCCAAAGATATCCCGCTCGTCCAACACGCGCTGGGCACCAAGCTGCGCGTTGTGCTGCTCAAAGGGCGTAACAACTATCTCTGCCGGGAGAAGCTGGCGCGCCTGCAAAGCGAGACCTTCATCGCCTCCAGCGGGGCGATGGAGGAGATTTGGAGCTGGGCGCCACGCACCCTCAACGGCGATCGCTCGGAGCTCACGCACTCACCCTCGGCGGGGGAGTGGGAGCAGGTCGATGCCGACGGCGACGACTGCTTGGGCGAGCTCTGCCCTCACTACGACGGCTGCTTCTACTTTCAAGCGCGTGAGCGCGCGCGCTTCGCCGACGTGGTGGTGGTCAACCACGCGCTCTTCTTTCTGGACCTGGCGATGGGCGGCGCGCTGCTGCCGCCCTATGAGATCGCCGTGCTCGACGAGGCGCACCAATGCGAGGCCTGGGCCACCGCGGCCTTGACCTCCACCCTCTCGCAGCGCACGGTGGGGCGTGTGCTGCGCCGGCTGCACCGCTACTACACGTTCGACGTCTCCATCGAGGACGAGCTCGACCAGCGCATGCGCGATCTGGGCGCGCAGCTTGGCGCCGTGGAGCGCGATCGTTACCCGTTGGCCGCCAACGCCGCGGCTCGCGAGATGCTGCAGAGCCTCTCACCCGCGTTCGAGCGCGCGCAGCAGTGGCTGGAGGCCTCGTGGCAGAGCGCCTACCGCGGCGCGTTCGATGAGACGGTCGCCGAGCGCCGGCGCGAGCTGTGCATGCGCGGCATCGTGGCCCACCGGCAGGCGCTGGAGCAGCTGCATGCCGCCGGCGACGAGACCATCGCCTGGGTCGAGCGCGGCGACTCCAGCGAGCGCCATCGCATCTGTGCCGCGCCGTTCGAGGTGGCGGGCTTCTTGCGCCGCGCGCTCTTCGAGCGCTGCGAGAACGTGGTGCTCACCTCGGCCACGCTCGCAACCGACGGCTCCTTCGATTTCTTGCGCCGGACGCTGGGCTACGAGCTGGCGC
>JAGWST010000099.1 GCA_028869325.1 bacterium
AAGATGCTCTGGGGCTTTGGGTTGACGGAGCCCGGGGCCGGCTCCGATGCCGGCAACGTCCAGACGCGCGCCGAGCTCAAGGGCGAGCAGTGGGTTATCAACGGCGCGAAGGCGTTCATCACCAACTCGGGGACCAGGATCACCGGCGGCACCACGATCACCGCCTGGACGGGCACCACGCCCGAGGGGCGCAAGGAGATCAGCAACATCATCGTGCCGCAGGGGACGCCCGGCTTCTCCGCCAGCAAGAAGTACCGTAAGATGGGCTGGCGCGCCTCGGACACGCGCGAGCTCTCGTTCGTCGACGCAGCCGTTCCGGCCGAGAACGTGCTGGGTCCGCGCGGCCGGGGCTTCCGCCAGTTCCTCGACATCCTCGATGGCGGACGCATCTCCGTGGCTGCCGTCTCTATCGGCTTGGCACAGGCGGCTTTCGACGCCGCCCTCGCCTACGCCAAGGAGCGCCACGCCTTCGGGCAGCCCATCTCCAAGTTCCAGGCCACGCAGTTCAAGCTGGCCGACATGAAGATGGAGATCGAGCACGCCAAGCTGATGATGCTCAAAGCGGCCTGGGAGAAGGACAGCGGCCGCGACTACGTCATGAGCGCATCGCTCGCCAAGCTCTACGCCGGCGAGGTCTCGCGCCGGGTCTGCAACGAGGCGGTGCAGATCCACGGCGGTTACGGATTCATGGACGAGTACCCGGTCTCTCGCTACTATCGGGATCAGAAGATCAACGAGATCGGCGAGGGAACCAACGAGGTGCAGCGCCTGGTCATCGCGCGCCTGCTCGGACTCTAGCGGTTGCGGAAGAACCCCTAGCCTTGCGCCTCGCCGGCACGCGCGTACAACTGCGCCCCGGCGAGGAGCTCAGCGCTCTCGGCAGGCATCGCCTTGAATCCCCGCATGCCCCCGTCAAGGAACTGCAAGCCCGCTCGCAGGGCCTCGGCGACCGGGCTGCTCTGACCAAGGCAGAAGCGCGTGAAGGGGGCGCAGGGGTGCATGACGGCCGGCTGCCTCAACCGGAGCCGCCCGCCGTCGGCCAACTCGAAGAGCAGCTCGACGCCGAGATCGGCGAGCAGCGTACGTCCCTCGCGCCGGACGATCACGTTCTCACCGCCGGCGCCGAGACTGAGCGGCACGCCAAAGTGCCGGCGCATGGCCTCGTAGTGGCCGGTGAAGCCGATCGAGAGATGGTTCGTCCCGTTCGACCGAGAGAACGGATGGCGTGCGTGGTGGACGTCGACGACATACCCCGCCGCAGAGGGGGCGATCACTCCCTCCGGCGAGACCAGCAGCCGCTCGACCGGCCGGATCAGCTCGTCGCGAAAGCGGGAGTCGGCCGTCTCCTTGAGCGCGTCCAGCTCGATCTGCAAGAGAACGACCGCGCCCAGATGGCGCCACATCATGCTTCGCGCTCAGGCACGCGCGTCGACGTTGTTCCCCAAGTGCGGCGGCTCACCGGCGCTCCCCAGCGACCGCATGAGGATGCCGGCCTCAACCGACGAGAGGTTCAACAGATCGCGCAACAGCGTGACGCCGGCACTGCGTTGGGTATTCTCCAAGGCCGCCATCGTGGTCGGATCCGTCACCGCCGTCGTCAAGGCAACCTCCGTGTCGATCGTCCTGGTGCCGAGAAAGGGACTCGAACCCCCACGAGCTTGCGCCCACTAGTACCTGAAACTAGCGCGTCTACCAATTCCGCCATCTCGGCGCGGCCAAAGTACGATACCACAGGGTGCGACCGGGCCGCAAGGGTGGCCACCGCAGAGGCCGAAGAGCGAGCGAAGCCATGAAGTTGAGCCAGTTGCGGACGTTCTTGGAGACGATCCGCCGCGGCGGTTTCGCGGAGGCCGCCCGCGCCATGGGGGTCTCCCAGCCGGCCATCACCCGGCAGATTCAGCGTCTGGAGAACGAGCTCGGGGTGCGGCTGCTGCGTCGCGCGGAAGGACCCGTGACGCTGACGCCCGCCGGCAGCCAGGTGCAGCGCTTCGCGCAGCAGATGCTGGCCGAACACGAGGCGTTACTGGAGCGCCTGCGCCCTTTCCACGAGGGCGTGGGCGGCACGCTGCAGATCGCGGCCAGCACGACGCCGGGCGAGTACCTTGCGCCGCGGCTGCTGGTGCTCTTCGCACAGCGCTACCCCAACGTCACCTCGATCCTCGACATCTCTGACTCGCAGCGCGTAGCCGACACGCTGGCTGATGGCAAGTGCGACGTCGGCTTCACCGGGCTCGCGCCGCATCGCCCGCACATCACCGTCGAGCGCGTCGCCACCGACGAAGTCGTGCTGATCGTGCCGGCGAGCCATGCACTGGCCAAGCGCCGCCGCATCAAGGTAGGTGACCTGGAGGGCGAGACGCTCATCGCACGCGAGGCTGGCTCCGGTACCATGGAGAGCGTGCGCCGCTCGTTGCAGGCGGCGGGGCTGGAGCTGCCCCAGATGCGCACGGCGATGCAGTTGGCCACCTCGCACGCGGTGCTCACGGCGGTGCGCGCCGGCTTGGGCATCGGATTCGTCACCTCGCACGCGCTCGAGGGCGCGTTGCACGAGGACGGCGTTCGTACGCTGACCATCGAAGGGGTCTCGCTGACGCGCGATCTCTATGTGGCCTACCGCCACGATCATCTGGACGTGCCGGTGGTGCGCGCCTTCATCGAGTTCACTAAGCGCTGGGCCGAGAACGGCCGCAACTGACGCGTCTCCCACTCGTGCACGATCCCGTTGCGCTCGCAGGCTTTGTGCTCTGCCTCCTGGGCGGCATCGGCGCCGTCATCAAGGGGCGGCGCGGCGCGCTCACCTGGTGGGAGCGCGAGGTCTATCACATGTCCGCGCGCTCAAACGTCAAGTTCGGTCTCTTCTACCTGGCGCTCGCCGCACTCTTTGCTATCACCCTGCTGGGCGTGCCGCTGCCCTCGCTAATCCTGCTAGCGGTCGCCGTGGTCACCGGCATCCTCTACGTCTCCTCGTTCGCGCGCGGCGCCGGGGACGAGTGATCCGCCGGGGCCTTCTCGAAGCGAGGCAGGCATGACGGAGCACTTCCACTTCTCTCCCCGGCCGAACCGAGCCCATGAGATCCGCTGGCAGCCGTGGGGCAGGCAGGCGTTCGCGCAGGCGCAGGCGGAGGACAAGCCGATCCTGCTCTCGCTCTCGGCCGTGTGGTGCCATTGGTGTCACGTGATGGACGAGACGACGTACTCATCGCCCGCGGTGATCGCGGCGATCAACGCGCAGTTCGTCCCCATCCGCGTCGACAACGACCGCCGCCCCGACATCAACGCACGCTACAACATGGGCGGCTGGCCCACCACGGCATTTCTGATGCCGGGGGGAGAGACGATCACCGGTGCAACCTACGTTCCGCCGCAGCAGATGGAGCCGCTGCTGGAGCGTGTGGCCGCATTCTACCACGAGAACAAAGCACAGATTCTGGAGCGGGTCGCCGGCGAGCAGCCGCGGCGGCTGGAGCGAGCGGCGGAGAGCTCGACCCTCGACCAGCACATCGGCGACAACGTGATGCAGGCGATCATCGATCTCTACGATTCGGAGTACGGCGGCTTCGGCAGCGCTCCGAAGTTCCCGATGACGGACGCGCTGGAGCTGCTGCTCGACCGCTGGCTGCGCACGCGCGACGCGCGCTTGGGTGAGATGCTGGAGCGCACGCTCGACGCCATGGCGGACGGCGGCATGTACGATCATGTGGAAGGCGGCTGGTTCCGCTACTCGACCGACCGCCAATGGCGCGTGCCGCACTTCGAGAAGATGGCCGAGGACCACGCGGCCCTGCTGCGCGTCTACGCGCGCTATGCGCGCGCAACCGGGGACACGCATCTGCGCGAGCGTGTCGCCGCCGCCATCTGCTGGCTGATGTCGGCATTGTACGATCCCGAGAGCGGCCTCTTCGGCGGGAGTCAAGATGCCGACGAGGCCTACTACGCCAAGCCGCTCGCCGAGCGGCAGGCGATGCGGGCGCCGTACATCGACCGCACGCCGTACACGAACTGGAACGCCGGTTTGGCCGGGGCGCTCTTCGAGGTTGGGCCGCTGCTCGACGATGAGACGCTCACCGAGCGAGGCGTCCGCGCGCTCGACGTGCTCTGGGAGCAGACGCGCGACCAGGGGCGCGGGCTGCTCTACCACTTCATCGAGCCGGGGGGCGCGCCGCACGCGTGGGGCCTGCTGACCGACCAGGTCGCGATGCTGCGCGCGCTGTTGGATGCCCATGCCGCCACGGGCGCATCACGCATGCTCGAGCGCGCGGAGCTCTTAGCCGACGATACCGTAAGGCTCTTGGGTGCGGAGGAAGGCGGATTCTTCGATCGCGTGCCGGAGGGCGAGGCGCTCGGCGCGCTCTCCCTGGCCGATCGCCCGCTAGCGGAGAACGCCTCCATGGCCGGCTCACTGCTGCGGCTCGCCGCGCTGGCCGACCGCCCTGACCTGCGCGAAACCGCGGAGCGCACACTGCGCCTCCTGGCCGGCGGCTATCTCAAGGCGGGGACGTTTGCGGCACCCTTTGCCCTGGCCGCGGCGCGGGCGCTGGCGCCCACGGAGCTGGTGACGATCGTCGCGCGCGACGCGCACGAGCCGGTTCACGAGCTGCTCGACGCCGCCGGGGCCTTACGCCTGCGCGAGCCCTTCGCCGAGGTTCGCGTCTTGCGCGCGGAGGGAGACGGCGAGCGCTTGGCGCGCAGCGGCTACCCTTTGCCCGGGGAGGGGAGCGTTGCCTACGTCTGCTTAGGCACGACGTGCGCGGCGCCGGCGCGCTCGGCCCAGGAGGTCGATTCGGCTCACCGTGTCCTTTGGGCGGCGGAGCGCTGCTGATCGGTGAGGCGGGCAGGCTCCTGCGAGACCGTCATCGCCGGGGCGATGAGGAGTGAGGCGTGATCGTTGGCGAGCTGGTTGAGGCGCTCGCGAATGGAGACGAGCGCGAATACGATCAGGATCGCCAGGATCACCCAACGATTGACGGCTCGGAATGCGACGGCCATGTGGTCCTCCTGTGAGTGAAACCTGACACTTCGTATCTTCGGAACGATCACCCCAGATATTAGTAATGGTGCGGCCCAAACCGGGCCGGCACGAAGTGACCTGAAAGGATATGCTGGAACCTTCCCGGCCGAATCAAGCCGGCCGTGCGGCGCAGCACGGAGGCGCCCACCATCGAGGGCAGCTTCCAAGAGTAGACGTCGCCGAGGTTGTCGACCGCGTAGACGCCGCTCGGGACCACGGCCGGACCGGCATAGAAGTACCCCAGAAGATCCGTCGGACTTGCCTGCCAGAGAATATGGCAACCGTCGTCGAACGCGATGAAGGTTGGCGCGGCGCTCGCTCCACCGGCTGGGATGTCGTTGTCGAGCGCCGCGAAGCCGATGCCTTTGACGAACGCGGCGTAGCTGAAAAGCTCCGGGTTGCTCTCGGTGAAGCTGCACGTCTTCGACCCACCGCCGACGGGAAAGAGGTCGAGGTCCATGTTGAAGCAGCCGTTGCCAGTCGCGCAGGTGTTATAGCCGGAGGAGACGGCGATGACACTGCCGTCCGTCGTCGGCGTCCAGATCGCGCCGTTCCCTGGCACGATGTTGCCGTTGACCTTCGTATGGATGAACGGCGGGCCGTTCGGCGTCAGCAGCGAATAGCCATAGTAGTTGCCGTTCTTGCCCTCGAAGTAGAGGTTGCCGCCCCAGATGAGTTGACCGCCGCCAACGTCCTCGTCCTCGCTCGCGCCATCATACGTCGTCGCTCCACCCACCTGAACGCTCAAGGTGAGCGTAGAGGGCTCCAGCGCGAGAACGCTGTCTTGATACGTCTGCGCGCCTTTTGTGTTGCCCGTTCCGAAGTAGAGCTTCTGGCCGTCATAGCTGATGGGCGACCAGCTCGCGCCGCCTAGGCACGGAGTGCCCAACGTGCACGATGGCACGACGGAGAATGCGTTGGGGATCGGCTGGCCGCTCCCTTCATCGAAGGCCGCCACGCCGCCGCTCACGTAGCCCGTGTCGAGGTCTCCGCCGGAGATCCCTTGGAAGACCCGCCCGTTGACTACCAGCGGCTCACCGCGCATATTTCCGTGCGCGAGCGGTTGCGTCATCCAGAGCGTCGCTCCGCTCATCGCATCCAGCGCGGCAAGATACCCACCGGTCGCGCCGGATGTCGTTGTCGTGCCCCAGACGGGGATGAAGAGCCTCCCATCGGCGAGCATCGGCGTTCCCCAAACTCCCGCGACGCCGGAGGAGACGGGCAGGCTCCTCTGCCAAATGAGGCTGCCCGTGTCGCGATTGAGTGCGCTGACAACGCCGCAGACATCCGCAACGTAAACGGCGCCGTTTGCCACCAGCGGACTCGCCTCATCGGCAACCACGGGAACGGCCTGCGCGGTCTTGACGCAGTTGGGGTCGGGATTGGTGCGCCAGAGAAGCCTCAGCGATGCGA
>JAGWST010000100.1 GCA_028869325.1 bacterium
AGAGCCGTGACGCGACGGCGAGCGCCGGTCTCGATTGGTTGGGGGCGCTGCTGGTCACGGCGGGCCTGGGCCTGCTGACGTACGGATTGCTGGATGCGCAAGCGCACGGCGCGGGTGCGCGCTCCGGCCCGTTGCTCGCCGCCGGCTGTGCTGCGCTGGCCGGCTTTGCGCTGCGCGAGGCGCGCGCGCCGGCACCGATGGTGGCACCGGCGCTCTTTCGAGGGCGTGCATTCACGGGCGCGAACCTGGTGACGCTCCTGCTCTATGCGGGGCTCGGCGGCGCGCTCTATTTCGTTCCCTACGAGCTGATCGACGGGCAGCACCGCACACCGACCGAGGCCGGTGCCGCCTTGCTGCCGATGATCGCGGTCATCGCGCTGCTCTCCACGTGGGCGGGACGCCTTGCCGCGCGCATCGGCGCGCGCCTGCCGCTCACCGCCGGCTCGCTGGTCGCGGCGATCGGCTTCGCGCTCTTCGCGCGCGCCGCGGCCGGCGGCAGCTATTGGTCGACGTTCTTCCCCGCCGCCCTGGTCTTGGGTCTGGGCATGGCTGGCGTGGTCGCGCCGCTGACGACGACGGTCCTCGAGGCCGTGCGACGAGAGCATGCGGGTGTGGCGTCTGGCGTCAACAACGCTGTCGCGCGCGCCGCGGGGCTGTTGGGGCTTGCCGTATTCGGTCTGATCTGGGCCGCCGAGGGCGGGCCCGGCTCGGGTTTCCGTGCCGTCATGCTCGGCGCCACAGCGCTCTGCGTGCTCTCGGCGCTCGTCGCCCAGCTCCTCATCCCGCGGGCCGCGCCCGCGCCGGCCGCGTAGCGGCACGTGCGCGCTCAAACGCGCGGCATGCTCCGACAGGCTCCTAGGCTGCGCGCGGAGCCGGCGATGATGACGCTGGCCGCGCCCAGCGCCACGGAGATGAAAGCCGTCGGCGCCAAGCGGCTCGCGTCCCACGCGGCGCCACCGAGCAGTGGCAACGCGAACGCGTAGGTATAACCGATCGCAAACATCCCGGCCGAGAGCCGGTGCACATCGTGCGCTTCGGCAAGCAGCGGCGGCAACGCCAACGTCAGGACCAAGATGAATGCGGCGCAGAAGCCGAAGAGCCCGGCGCCCAGCAGCATCGCGCCGGTCGCAGGCACGAGAAACACCGCCAGCGCGATCAGCGAGAAGACGCCCGCCGCGATGATCGGTAGGCGGCGGCCGATGACGCGGTCTGCCGTCAGCGCGACGATCAGCGACGAGGGCAACTGCCCGACGTTGAGCGCTGTCAGACAGGGGCCAACCAGGTGCGGATGGCCGACGGCATGCAGGTAGCCCGGGATAAAGGCGTTGGCTCCGAAGTAGACGGCGGAGCCGCCGCCTTGCACCAGGCCCACCTGCCACGTCCGCGCGTCCCGCCAGTTCGGCATCCAGGCGAGCCGTGCGCCGCCGTCCGTGCCGGAGGCGCGCGGCGCCAGCCACGCCACGACCAGCACGCTGATCAACACCGGTAGGGCCCAGAAGGCGAAGCTGCGCGGCCAACTGCCGCCGACGAGCGGCATCACCAGCGGAAGCGTGAGCGCCGCGCCGAGCGCCTCGCCGATCAGTAACCCGTTCGTGTAGATCGCCGTGGCGAGCCCGATGCTGCGGGGCAGCCATTGGTTGACGAGCGTCGGAACCGCCGGCTGTACGATCGAGATGCCGATGCCCATCACGAACGTCATGGCGAAGAGGAGAGCGGCGGCGGGGCCGAGGCCGCGTAGTCCGGAGCTCAGTGCGACGACGAGCAACCCGATCACCAGCGCGCGGCGCGCGCCGACGCGCGCGATCAAGAGCGAGCCGGGGATCGCCGCCGCCGCGAGTAGCAGCACGGGCAATCCCGTCAGCGCCGCGACGGCCTTCTCGTTGAGGTGCAGCTGATCTCGAACGAGCGGAAGCACCGGCGGTAGTGCCAGGACGGTCACGCGCAGATCTATCCCGGCGAGCCACAGCAGCGCGTGGCGCAGCCACGCCGGCGCGGTCCGCGAATGCATCGGCTAGAGCAGACTCTTGACCAGGCCGCCGTCGACGGCGATCGTGCAGCCGGTGATATAGCCGGCGGGCTCGCCGCAGAGGAACGCGACGAGCGGCGCAAACTCTGAGGGTGTTGCGACGCGCTTCATCGGGACGTCGTCGGCGGCGCGCGCCAGGGCCTCCGCCGAGGGATAGTTCGCGCGCAGCCGATCGGTCGCGATGCGCCCTGTGGCGATGACGTTCACGGTAACACCGTCGGCGGCGACCTCCGTGGAGAGCGTCTTGAGCGCGCCGACCACGGCGCTGCGCAATGCGTTGGAGAGCACGAGATTCGGAATCGGCTGCTTTACCGAGGTGGATTCCAGCGCGACGATGCGCCCCCAGCGCCGCGAGCGCATACCGGGGAGCACGCCGTCGATCAGGAGCAGCGCACTGCGCAGCGTCAACTGATAGGCGGCATCCCAGTCCTGCATCTCGACGCCGGTGAACGGGCCGAGCTTGGGGCCGCCGCCGTTGACGATGAGCATCTCGGGGTCGCCGAGATCGTGCGCGACGTCGCGATGGAGCGCGGCGATCGAGGCTTGGTCGGTGAGGTCGACCGTGAAGGCGCGCGCCTCCGCCGCGCCCAGCGCAAGCGCCTGCGCGACGACGTCTTCGAGCCGCTCGCGCCGCCGTGCGGCGACGGCCAGGCGCGCACCCTCACGCGCAAGCGCGAGCGCGCAGGCCTCGCCGATTCCGGAGCTGGCCCCGGTCACCAATGCCAGCCGGCCGGTGATTCCCAGGTCCATGCTAGCCCGCGTCGCGGCGCGGCGCTCGCGGCGCCGAGAGCGAGGCGGCGGGCTTGGCGCCTTGCTCCGCCTGCATCACGCGTTGCAGACGCCCCCACGCGGCCAGCTCGCTGAGCAGCTTGGCGCCCTCGCGGAAGAAGGCCCCGGCCTCGCTCGCCGGCTGCTCGCGCTTGCCCAGCGTCTCCATCATGGCCGAGATGCGGCGTAAGAGATTGTGCTCGCGTTTGGTGAGTTTGCGGCTGGAGGTGCGGCGGGGCTTCTTGCGCGGTGGTGTCAGCATGGCTCTCTCTTTTATCGGCGCCGGCGGCTCGCGGGACGAGCGGATGCTCGCGGCCGCGCCGGCGCGTTGTTGAGCGATGTGCCGTTGCTGGACGGCGGCGCGTGCCGCCGCGGCTCGATGGGGCTAGCCTTGAGCCACGCGCTGGCCGTGCCGTTGGAGAGGCTGGAGTTGCCCGCCAGATGTTCGGCGAGCGCCACGAAGGTACGCACCGGCACGCCCGCGGGGCCGCGGGATTGATAGGCCGACTCGCCATCCGTATACGCGGTTCCCGCGATGTCGAAGTGCACCCAGGGCACGTTGCCGGCGAACTCCTTGAGGAATGCTCCGGCCGTCAGCGCTCCGCCCGCGCGGCCGCCCGTGTTCTTGAGGTCCGCGATCTCGCTGCGGATCTGCTTGGTGTAGTCGTCGAAGAGCGGCATCCGCCAGAAGCGCTCGCCGGTGCCTTCGGCCTCGGCGAGCACGGCTTTGGCCCACGGCTCGTCGTTGCTCATCGCCGCGGAGGCGGCGTGACCCAGAGCGACCACGCACGCGCCCGTCAGCGTCGCCGCGTCGACGATCTTGGTGGCGCCCAGCTTGGCGACGGCGTACGAAAGTGCGTCGGCCAAGACCAGGCGACCTTCGGCGTCGGTATTGAGGACTTCGATCGTCTTACCGTTCATCGCGCGCAGGACGTCGCCGGGGAGGTAGGCCGAGCCCGAGGGCAGGTTCTCGGCGGCCGCGACGATGCCCACGACGTTGACCTTGGGCTTGAGCGTCCCGATGGCGGCCAGCGCGCCGATCACCCCGGCGCCGCCGGACATGTCCATCTTCATCTCGTCCATGCGCTCTCCCGGCTTGAGCGAGATGCCGCCGGAGTCGAAGGTAATGCCCTTGCCGACCAGCGCGAGGGTCTCTCTCGACTTGGGATCGCCTTTGTACGTCATGACGATCATGCGTGGCGGATGGACGCTGCCCCTACCGACGCCGAGGATCGCGCCCATGCCGAGCTGCTCCATCTGCTTGGGCTCCAGCACGTCG
>JAGWST010000101.1 GCA_028869325.1 bacterium
CGGCGTGATCTCGGTGGGCGCCAGCGCGATTCAAGGCGACTCCTGCACCAGCGGCACGATCCCCTGCGATGCCTCGAGCGGCACGGAGATGAAAGCGAGCTACTCCGACTACGGTCTGACCTCCGACGGCGGATCCCCCGCGGCCACGGTCAACCAGCCGACGCTGCTCGCCCCCGGCGGCGATCCCATCGGCGGCGCCTCGGACCTCGACAACCTCCATTGGATATACAATCTCTCCTCGACGGGTGTCCCTGCGTCGACCGGGTATCAATGCAACCCCGCGCACTCTGGCGGCGTCTGCTCCTCCTTCTTCGCCGGAACCTCGCAGGCTACGCCGCACGTGGCAGGGGCGATCGCGCTGCTGCGCAGCATCGCGCCGTCGCTGGGGCCCGCGCAGATCCTGGCCCTGCTGCAGAATCCCGCCAACAGCGATAACCTCAACGTCGCGGGTCAAGGCGCCGGACGCCTGGACGCGCTCAAGCTGCTGCAGGCCGCAGGCGGCACGAGCGGTGGGAGCAGCGCGCCGCCGCTCGGCTCGTTCGTCGCCATCGCCTACATCGCGGGGGCGAGCAACGCGCCCACGATTCTCGACCAGGAGTATACGCAGGGCGTGCCGGTCAACGCGGACGGCACGTTCCGGCTCTCCGACATCCAGACCAGCGCGGGATACGAGGTCGGAGTCTGGCTCGATACCAACCATGACGGCATGGTGGATCAGGGCGATTGGTTCGGCGTGGCGGGGGGCGCGTCGTCACCCAGCCGCTACACCGCTACCGGCGCCTACAACTACGGCACGATCGTCGTACAGCAGGTGGGGGCGAGCTTCGTCCTCCAGTAGGCAGGTTGCGGAAGGCAACGGCCCCAAGGCCCTCAGCCGGCGATGCGCTGGGCTTCGGCGGCGTCGGCGAACCCCGGCAGGGCGCTCTCGCGGCCGTCGACGGCGAGGGCCAGATCGTCGAGCAGCTCCATGAACGGCGGCACGTTGCGGTGGGCCGCGGCGAAGCGCTGGTAGGGCGAAGGTCGCAGCGCGTACTCGTCTTCGACGTCCCCTTCGATCACGTGCAGCTCGCCGCCGTCGGGGCGCTCGCCGACGATCAGCGCGACGCGCGACGATCCGACGATCGTAAACGAGAAGTCTTCCGTCGCGCTGCGGCCGTCGATGGCGAGCTGGCTCACCACCGCGCCGCCGGCATGCGCCATCTGCAGCAACAGCCCGCGTGGGCGAGCGATGCGCTGGACGGCCTCGCCCTCTACCGCTCCGAGCGTGACACGCAGGGCATCCAGCGCGTGCAGCACGCCCGTGGGGCGCCATGAGACGCTGAAGTGGCGCCACGCGGCGTAGTGCACATCGCCCAGATGGCCGTTGACCACCAGCTCGCGCAGCGCTTGCCGCGCCGAGAGGTAACGCAACGGAAAGGCCGCGGCGGCGACGCGGTCGTGCTTGGCTGCAGCGGAAAGGATCGCGTCCAACCGAGCCGGATGGTCGGTCAGCGGCGGCTCGACCAAGACGTGCTTACCGTTGGCCAGCGCCAAGCGCAGCTGCTCCTCGCGCAGAGGATGCGCCGAGGTGATCACCACCAGCTCCACCTGGGGATCCTCCAGCGCATCGTGCCAGTTCTCGAATGCGCGCGAAATCTTGCGCTGGGCGGCGATCTCGGCCGCGCGGCCGGGGTGCGACGAGGCCAGCGAGACGAGATCGAAGCGCGGGTGCGCTTGCAGCGCCGGCACGTAGACCGATGCCGCGTGGCCGAGCCCGAAGACGGTGGTGCGGATGCGCTGGCTCACGATGCGTGCTCCCGGATGGCGGCGCGGAGAATCTCCAGCGCGGTGTCGAGATCGTCGAAGCCGATCGTCAGCGGCGGCGTGATGGAGACGACCTCGCCGCGTTGGCCCGAGGGCAGGATCAGCACGCCGTGCCGCAGCGCCCACGCGGTGACGGCGCCGGCGCGCGCCGGATCGTCC
>JAGWST010000102.1 GCA_028869325.1 bacterium
GATCAGGGACATCACGCGTCCGGTGACCTTGGATGCGCGCAGCCCAAGAAATCGAGGCTGCGCAGGTGATCGTCGCAGGTCGGCTCGCCGGTCCAGCAGGTCCCACTTCCGGGTGCCGTCCGCCTGTCGGCATGAGCAAGCAAGGGCCCCGATCTCTCGGGGCTCCTGCTCATCGGGCGCGAACGAGGCTACTTGCAGGCGATTGCGATGACTTGCTGACCGGGCTTGAAGTCGATCGTCCCCGAAAAAGCCACGGGGTTGATGGTGACCGTTGTTCCGGAGATGGTGCCGCTCGCCTTGGGCGAGTTCCAGGTGAGGCCGGAGCCATTATTGGAGTAGACGTCGAGCTCGCATGTCGTCGCCGACCCGAAGCCGGCGCTGTCGGTAAGGACGACCTTCGGCGTGTTCGATCCGAACGAGACCGTTGTCGTCGAGCCGTTGTAGAACGATACGTAGATATATGGCGTGAAACCGGACGCCGCGTTGTCCCCGGGCAGGGTATTTGGCGTCACATCGCCGTTGTTCAGCGCATCGCTGACGTTGATCGTGCCGCTGCCGGCGCTGTCGGCGCCGAACTGGATGGTACCCGAGATATTGTGATAGGCCGCCAGCGAGACGACCCCTGGGGTTTGCCCCGCGGTTCCGGTCAGCGTGGCAGTCGAGCCGCCGAACGCCCACGTCGCCGCGGGTGCGCTCGAGGGGCTCGCGCTCGGGCTCGCAGTCGGGCTAGAACTCGTGGTGGGGGTGGGCGTTCCCGACGGTACGCTGGGAGAGGAGGTCGATCCGCCTCCGCAGGCCGCCAGGGCAACAGCCAAGGCGAAGCCGCCTCCCGTTAGAAAGGGCGATCGATTCACGCGAAGCTTCATGCGGCACTCCGTCCTAGAGAAGGGCGAGATTCACATGGAGTCTAGGCCAGGCGTGCTACAGCTTGGTAACAACTTCGTAGCAAAATATGAAAACGAAATTCGTTACGGCCCTGTCGCCGGGCCGTGTCCCGTAGCGGACTCGGCCACAAGCCGCTCCAGCTCGCGCGATGGCTCGGCGTCCAATTCCGCCGCCAAGACTTCCTGGTACTTTCTCAGCTCGCGCTGCGCACCCACGGCATCGCCGGCCGCGAGCCGAGCCCGGATCAAGAGCTCCCAGGCCGATTCGTCGCACCGATCGAGCGCGAGTATGCGCTCCGCCATCGTGGTTGCCTCGCCGAAGCGGCCGTGTTTGAGTGCATCGTTGCCCAGCAGCAGCGTGATCTGTCGGGAGAGCTCCTCGATACGCGGTACGAACGGCGCGAACCAATCCCACGCCTTGAAGGAGGGAGGCATCTCCGCGCTCACCTCGCATGCGTACGCCATGAGCCGCTCGTGCGTCTCAGCGGCGAGAGAGGGTTGGAATCGGGCAGCTTGGACGAGGCGCTCGATGTCGAAGAGATCCGCGTGCACGTCGCTCGATATCTGATACTCGCCGGATTCGAGCAGGCGAATGGCTTGCGCGTCCCCCAACCGCGCGCGGACTCGGCTGACGTAGACGCGGACGACGGAGCGAGCGATCCCGGGGCGTCCGGGCCAGAGCGCCTCGATCAGCTCATCACGGCCGCAGGCGCGGCGGTGGAGCGCGAGGTAGAACAACAGCTCGCGCTCGCGGTTCGCGACGCGCAATCGCTTGCCGCGGTGGCGCACCGAGCCGTCGAAGACCGAGATCGTGAACGAGCCCACGCCGATTGCCAGTCTCTCGCCTCGCGGGCGGCGCAGGCGCTGGATGAACGGCGTCAGCATTTCTGCTTCGTCGCTGTCTCCGAGATACGCCTCGACCGCCGCACGCAGCGGCGGCGCGTCGATGATGGTGAGCTGCTCGCGTACCCTCTCGGCAAGAGCCGGCCGCTCCTCTTTGGCGCAGCACTCCATGCAGGCGATGCCCGCCACCGCGATGCACGTCGCATCGTTGGCGTGCTCGGCGGCGTCCAGTGCTAGACGCGCGAGCGTGGCGCGTAGCGGCTCGCCGGTCGCCGCGCACGCGATCAGCGCGGCGTAGTGCCGGAAACGCGGCCGCTCGTATCCCTCCCCTCGCAGTAACGGCTCAGCGTCGCCGTGCATGACGGCGCGCATCAGCTCCGTACCCTTCGCGGTACTCGGCATGACGGAGTCATCGAGACTGCGAGCATAACGCGCCGCCAGGGCATCCTCACCCGCGAGCCAAGCCCCGAAGAGCGCCTCTTGGAGCGCTAGCGTACGAACGACCACGGCATTGCACTCGAGCGCGAGGGCGATCGCGCGGTCGAGTACTTGGCGCTCGACGTCGCGCGTGCGCGTGAAGCGCGCAACGCGGGCCACCACTTCCTCCAGGGCGATCGCTCGTATATACGAGACCTGGGGAAAAAGCGGCTCGGCCTCACCCCAGAGAGCCGCCGCATCGCGAAAGCGGCCTTGACGCGCCGCCACGGCTGAGCGGAACAGGAGCTGGATTGCCCGATAGCGGTCCGGCAGCTCCACGTTCGGCGGGGCGAATTCCGCGAAGACATCGAGAGACTCGGCGTGGCGGCCGAGATTGGTCAAGACGTTTCCCAGGCTCGTCAGCACCCCTACGCGGGTGCTCAGCGGTGTGGCCGGGGTGATGCGCTCGCGCACCGCCAGAGCCTCGGTGAGCCATTGCTGTTGCGGGATCGCACTCGAGCGAATGGCGGTCGCGGCGGCCCACAGTCTGGCGTGGCCAACGATGACGCGCTCGTCGATACGTGCCGAGACCTGGGAGAACGCCGCTGGCATCTCCGCTACGAACAGCTCGCTCTGGTCCTCTAGGAGTTGCGCGGCCAGCTCTTGATCGCCGGCTTCCAGATAGAGCTCCGCGGCGCGCAGGGGCTGGAGATCGGCCAGCCGCTTTGCCGCGTTCACCAACGTCTGCCGGTAGCGGTCACCATGGCGTTCGCGAAGCATGGAGCGCATCAGCGGGTGAATCTCGTAGGTGCTTTCCGTGAGCTGGTACACGAAGGGTGATGATCGCGCAACGGCCGCCAGTGCCTTCCCGGCGTCGGCATCGTTCAGGACGAATGCGATCTCATCGGCGGTTGCTCGGGGTATCGCGGCAACGGCCAAGAGGCGGGCAAACTGATCCGGCCCTACCCCCGCGAGCACCTGCTCCGCCAGGTAGTCGTAGAGATCCGAGAACTCCATGTCCGAGGAGTGCTCCAAGGCGGCGGTCAGGGCGCCGTCCCGCGCTAGGCGCGCGAGCAGAAGCACGGCCACCGGCCAACCCCGCGTGACGCGCACCACCTCGTCCAGTTCCGCCGGGCGCACCTCGAAGCCGGCGAACGCGGCGCGCGTCTCCGCCTCATCGAACCGTAGCGTATCCTCTCGCAGGGTGATCTGCTCGTGCGGCGCAACGAAGCGGCTGAGCGAGAACGGCAAAGGCTGGCGCGAGCAGAGGGCAACCTGCCGCCCCATGGGCAAATGCGCCAGAAGACGAGCGAGGAAATCGATCTGCTCGATCGAGGGGATCATGTGCTCGATGTTCTCGAAGACGAACAGCGGGTGCTTGCTCGGCTGCGACCACGCATCCAGGACGAAGCTGCTCCAGATCGAAAAGTTCTCCGCGCCGGAGATGCGCTGTTCCGCCAAGCACCGCTCGCGGGCTTCGTCGCCACGGGCGAGGGCGCCGGCGACGCGCTGTGCCAGGTCGGTACCGTCGCGCGCGTCGCCGCAATCGCAGAGCGCATACGATGGCAGTGTCTCGGCATACGTGCGGATGACGGTGCTCTTGGCGTAGCCGGCGGGCGCGATCGCGGCAATGATGCGCGGCGAGTTGCGCGTCAGCCGACGCGTCAGCCGCTCGCGCTCAACTGCGCGCCGCGGCGAATTCGCGGTCCCATCCAGTTCGGTGTGCATCGGACCTCCGTGGAGACGGGCCGTCAGCGCCGTTATTACCCCACGACGCTGCTGGGCGTAGCATTCGGCGCTGACGAGGGGGCTCCGCCCTCGAGCGGACAGGCTGCGGCACTTGTACGAGAGGACGCCCTTGGGTATACTGGTCACATTGAGATGACTATGTCGAAACCCTCCAAACGTACGCCAGCCGAGCCGCAGATCCCAGCCGCCGAGTTCAAGGCGAAGTGCTTGAGCTTGATGGAGGATGTTGCCACGCACCATCGGTCGTTCACGGTTACCAAGCGCGGCAAGCCTGTCGCGCGCCTCGTCCCCATAGAGGAGGAGCCGGTGGCATTCGTCGGCTCGCTGCGCGATTTAGTGGTGCGCGCCGACGCGCTGACGGAGCCGCTGGGAGAGGTCTGGAACGCCGAGCCGGATCGGGCGTGATGCTGCTCTTGGATACCTACGCCGCCATCTGGGCGGCGACGGCGGACCCGTCGCTTCGCCGCGGCGCACGCAAGGCGATCGCGGACGCGGCGCGCGGCGGAAGTCTCTACCTCTCGCCGATCACTGCCTGGGAGATCGCCACGCTGGTGCGCAGAGGGCGCTTGGAGCTGACGGTTTCCCCACGTGCATTCGTCGATCGGCTCTTCGGGCGGCCGGGGGTCGTTGAAGCTCCGATCGACCGCGAGATCGCCTTGCTCGCCGGCTCGCTCCCCGGGGATTTCCGCGGCGACCCGGCGGATCGCCTCATCGTGGCAACGGCCATCGTTCGCGGATGCCGTGTGGTCACGCGCGACGAGCGCATCCTCGCGTACGCGAAACGCACGGGGGCGCTTCCCGCCCTCGCTTGCTGACGGCCGCCTATCCATCATAGGCGGCCGTTTCCGCTGACGCAGGGTGGACTAGGTGAAGTTGCCGCGCGTCTCTGGAGCGATGGATGCTCCGGCAAGAAGCAGCAGTGCCATGGCGACGAGAAAGACCGTGAGGCTCATCGGGATGCCCGCCACGCTGCCGCTGGCGAGGGTGGCAAAGGTCGGCATCATGCCACCGATCGCGAACCCGATGTTCCACGAAAGGCCGGTTCCACTCGAGCGGATCGCCGTGGGAAAGTGCGCCGGTAGTCCGGTCAGCGGCCGAGCGCGGTCTGGAGATACTCCGGCTTGATCGCGTCTTTGAAGGCCTGCTGCGAGGGTATCGCCTTCACGACTTGCTGCTGGATGAGATACTGCGCCGTCTTGTACAGCGTCCCCGCCATCTCGCCGCTCTTGCCGGGAGTGCCTAACCACTTCGGCCCCAGCTGACCCTTTCCGTCGATGATCGTCAACTCGCGCATCTGGCTCAGCGCCTGCTTCGGCGTGATGCCGAACTCAGCGGCCACGTCGGCCGCCGCCTTCTGGGGATCGCGCTGATAGAGATCGATGGCGCGGCTCTCCTGCTTCACCCACTCGGCGACGACGCACGGATACTGCTTGCCGAACGCCGGGCGCAGCACCGCCAGATCGCCCGTCACGTATCCTTGCTTGGCCATCTCCGCGCTGGTGAGGATGATCTTGCCGCCGTCCGCCACCTCCTCGGAGAGCGTCGGCTCCCACATATAGGCCGCATAGAGATCGCCGCGCTTCCACGCGGCAAGCGCGTCGGGCGGCTCCATGTCGAGCAGCTTCACCTTGTCGATGATGCCAGCGAGCTTGAGCGCGCTGAGCAGGCTGTAGTGCGTGGTGGAGACGAACGTCACCGCCACCGTCTTGCCGGCGAGATCCTTGACGCTGTTGATTCCCGCGCTCTTCCTCACCACGAGCGCCTCGTTACTGCCCTCCAAGTCGTACATCCAAACGACCTGATAGTTGAGGCCCGTCGAGAGAGCAACTGCGACGGGAGTGGTCCCCGCCAGGCCGACATCCAAGCCGTTGCCGGCGATTGCACGATTGACGTCCGCCCCGGCGGCAAATTCGTGCCAGTTGATCTTCACGCCCTTCAATTTCGGGTCGTTCTCCAGCCACTTCTCATGCCTGACGACGGGATCCGCGTTCGGAATGATTTGGTAGGCGATATTGAGCTCCGCCGGTTTTGCAAAATTGCCGCTGCATGCGCCGGCTGCGGCGGCCCGCGCGTAGCCCGCGCCGAGATGCGAGGTCCACACCGGTACTACCGCCGCAAGCGCCATGACGCCGGCGGCCGCAGTAACTGCGGCCAGACCTGAGAGTCCACGATGGCCGCGACGATTCCTCATCGCACTCCTCTCTCTCTGGTAAAAACCAGCTAGCGTACCGCGAAGTGTGCGTCGCTCGGCTTGCGTTCCGCACCGTTGGTCGGAGCCATATCTTGCGGGCACGCAGAGAATACGACGATCAGGTCCATCTCTGCCCGCAGCGCAATGTACTGGTTCGGCTTGCACACCGGCGGCTGAATCTCCAGTGGGCGACCATCGAACACCGGGACGTTCATAAAGAGATTGAGGGGACAGGGCACTTCAGGAATCGTCTCGCCTAGCTCCCGCATCGCGGTGACGAGATTGTCCGTGCAGTTGTCGTGATACTCGGTACAGCCCAGCAGCTCATAGCGGTAGCGGTCGCAGGCGGACATCAGGGTATCGTGTATGCCTGGGGTCGTATCCTCGACGACGGCCAGAATCGGACGCCGGTAATTCGTAACCAGCGAATCACCGAC
>JAGWST010000008.1 GCA_028869325.1 bacterium
GTAGGGGTGCGGGCGGATCTCCACGGGGCGCAGCTCGCGCTCCACCTTGTAGTCGATCCAGAGGCGGATGAACTCCTCGCTGAAGACGCCGCCCTCGGTGAGGAAGGCGTGATCCCGCTGCAGGGCCGCGAGCGACTCGCGCAGCGAGCCCGGCACGCTGCGGATCTTCGCCGCCTGCTCCACCGGGAGATCGTAGATGTTGGTGTCCAGCGGCCCGAAGCCCGCCTTCACGGGGTCGATCCTCTTGCGGATGCCGTCGAGCCCGGCCATCAGACAGGCGGAGAAGGCCAAATAAGGGTTGGCCGTGGGATCGGGCGGGCGGAACTCTAACCGCTTGGCCTTCGCATTGCCCTGGTAGAACATCGGGATGCGGATCGCCGCCGAGCGGTTGCGCGCGGAGAACGCCACGTTGACGGGTGCCTCGTAGTGCGGCACCAGCCGCTTGTACGAGTTGGTGGTGGGAGCGCAGAAGGCCAGCAGCGCGTCGATGTGCGTCAGCAGGCCGCCGATGTAGTAGAGCATCGTCTGCGAGGACTCGGCGTAGCCCTTGGCGTCGTAGAAGAGCGGCTTGCCGCCCTTCCAGAGCGATTGGTGCAGGTGCATGCCGGAGCCGTTGTCTCCGAAGAGCGGCTTGGGCATGAAGGTGACCGACTTGCCGTTGCGGTGCGCGACGTTTTTGACTACATACTTGAAGGTCATCAAGTTGTCGGCCGTCTTCAGCAGCGAGTTGAAGCGGAAGTCGATCTCCGCCTGCCCCGCCGTGGCCACCTCGTGATGCTGCATCTCGACCTCGATGCCCCAGGCCTCGAGCTCCAGCGCCATCTCGGTGCGCAGGTCCACGCACTTGTCGCTCGGCGAGACCGGGTAGTAGCCCTCCTTCGGGCGCAGGGTGTAGCCCAAGTTGCGCGTGCCCTCGGCACGGCCGCCGCTGTTCCAGTGCCCCTCCACGGAGTCGATGGAGTAGCCGGCCGTGTGCTGCTCGTTCTCGTACGAGACCTCGTCGAAGATATAGAACTCCGCCTCCGGCCCGAAGTAGGCCGTATCGGCGATCCCCGACTTCTTCAGGTACTCCTCGGCGCGGCGCGCGATGAAGCGTGGATCGCGCTCGTACGAGGCTTTTTTCACGGGATCGAAGACATCGCAGATGATTGAGAGCGTGGGCGTCGGGCGAAAGGTGTCCAGCATGGCTGTGGCGATGTCGGGCTTGAGGATCATGTCGGACTCGTGGATCTGCGCGAATCCACGAATGCTGGAGCCGTCGAAGCCGATGCCCTCGCTCAGCGCATCCTCGTCGATCTGGCCGGCGGGGACGGTGGTGTGCTGCCACATGCCGGGGACGTCGACGAACTTGAAGTCGACCATCTTGATGCCGTGGTGCTTGATGTGCTCCACGACGTCCTTGGCGGCCGAGACCGGCTTGCCGTTCCCCTGCTTTGCCGCGCCGCGCTCTCCGACGATCATGATGCCTCCTGGCCCTGCGAGGGGCTCGCGGCGCTACGCTAGTGGCCTGTAACGACCGCCATAGGGAATCAGCGCCGGCGAGCCGGGAGGCCTTTGGCCATTCCGCCAAGCTGGCCGCTGGAGCGCTTGACCTTTGGCGTCCCAGCGGCCAGCTTGAGATAGCCCGGCAGGCTGCTAGCGAACGCTCTGCGTGTGCGTGCCCCCGCCGCGGATCACGCCGCGCTCGAAGAGCCACTGCAGCCTCTGGTAGCCGACCGCCGCGGGCCGGTCGGGCCGCAGAAAACCGTCGCCCCGCAGCGTGGGCAGGGCGGCAGCGGCTCCCAGCGGGGCGCGCGCGGGCGCGGCGAGCGGCGTGCGCGGCTCCGGCGGAACGTTGCCGGTGACGTCCTGGATGTTGACGGCGTGCTGCGTGAGCGCCGGCGCGTTGCCGCCGCCGTTCGCCGGCGCGACGGTCATGTCGACGATGAAGGTCTCCGGCTGCGGCGGCCCGTTGGCGATGACGGCGCCGGTGGTGCTGCAACCGATCTTGTTGCCGGATGGCGCCGAGCACAGCGGCGCCTGACCGGTGTTCGAAGCCGTCTCGAACGCCACGCCGCCCAAGATGGCGCCGCTGCCGCTGGCGTCGGTGGCGCTCATGCTGTTCTGGCCGCTTTGGCCCCCGCTCACCGGGATGTAGTTCGCCGTGTCGTCGTAGAGATTCAGCGTCTGGAGCGGGCCGTTGACGGCGAAGAGGCCGCTGAAGCCGGTGTTCGCGGCGGAGGGCGGCTGCGGACCGGGGAAGTTGAACGTGGCGGTCGCGTTCCCGTTGCAGATCACGTTCGGGTCCGGTGGATTTCCGGCAGGCCCCGTCCCCAAGCACGGCGAGGGGATGGTGTACGAGCCGTAGCTGTCTTTGAACGAGACGGCGGGGTTCGCGCTATCGGCGTGCGGGCTGCCGTACATGCTCGGCGCCATCAAGCCGTACTTGAGCGAGCCGCCGAAGGCCAGCGAGAAACTCTGAAAGAGCTGCGAGAACGGCGCGCCGCCGAGCGCGGCCTGGACCTCGCTGATCCCGCTCCCCCCGGGGCTGGTGCTCTGGCTGGCGATGACCTGCTTCAAGACGCCGACGCCATATTGGTCGACGGCCCAGCGCCAGAAGAGATAGGCGGCGCCGTAGTTGCCGGCCGCGTAGTTGTGGATGGCCTTCGGGCAGCTCGTCGAGGTAGCGGTGGGAGCGCAGTCGTAGCCTTCGAACTGCGTCAGCGAGTAGTTGCCGGGGTTGAGATCGTACTGGTAGGCGTAACGGATCGGATCGCCGCTGGTGCTGGCCAGGTCCTCGGCCAGCATCGAGAAGCCCTCGTCGATCCACGACGGATCGAAGACCTCCGTGCCGGTCGAAGCAAAGCCCGCGTACGTCTTGTTGATGGCGTGCAGCATGTGCTGGAACTCGTGGGCCTCCGTGCGCAGCACGTCGCCGTTGAGGTAGAAGCCCTGCGACTCTTGGCCCGGCGGCAAGGCGAAGAAGACCTCGGCCTCATTCGAGAACGCGCTTGCACAGCGCGCGGAGGCGTTGGCCACCAAATTGATGGCGTCGAAGTAGCCGCCCTCGCCGGTGCCCAGCTTGTCGGTTACCACGATGTCGATCTGCGGCCCGTAGCCGTTGTTGTCCTTGGAGAAGTTCGGTTGCGCCTCGTAGTTCGTCACGGTTGGACCGCTCAGCGTCGTGCATTCCGTGAAGGTGAAAGGCGCTTGCGTGGTGCCTAGCTGCGGGAAGGTCGTGCCGCCGAAGTACTGCGTGTCGAGCGGGTAGATCGAGTCGAAGTCCGTAGCGAGCTGCTGCCAGTTTGCAGTCGTCAACTGCCCGGTGTCGGCATTATCGACCCACAGATTGAGATGGGTACTTTGCGCAAGCAGCGTGGTGGCCACGGGCTGGTAGGTGATGTTGGAGGTTCCGATCGTTGCCACCGAGACGCACCACGTGCGCGTGGCGCCCACCGCGTAGGCCGTGCCGTTCCCCGCCGGCGGAGGCGAGGGAC
>JAGWST010000103.1 GCA_028869325.1 bacterium
ACGCTCGCCACCATCGCGGGCCCCCGTCCGAGCAACCTCGCGATCGCCGTGCTCGACAACGAGGCGTATGGCGAGACGGGCCTTCAGCCGACGCATACGGCGAACGGCATCGACCTTGCCGATTTTGCTCGCGTTGCGCGGTTTGCGCAGGCGGAGACCGTATGGGAGGCCAGTGAGGTCGAGCGAGCCGCGCGGCTTCTCCGCACAGCCGACGGACCAGTCTTGGTGGTCTTCAAGATCCTCGCCCAGAAGCTCGGAATCGTCTCCCCACCGCGCGACGGCGCCTACGTGAAGGCGCGCTTCCGTGAGGCGCTCCTGGGCCGGGCCATCTAGCGCGTGGCGCGCATCTCGAACGTGAAGCGGTCGGCGCGGTAGAAGCTGGTGCCGGTCAGCATCGGGCGCTGGTCGGCGGTGAAGAACGTGACTTCACGCCGCAACACGATGCTGCGAGGGCGGATGCGCAGAAAACGGGCGACCGTCGCGTCGGCCGGCTCGGCGCCGATCTCCTGCTCGACGGCACAGGCGACGATGCCAGACTTCTCGGCGATGGTGACGAAGAGCGAGCGCCGCGAGACGTCCTCGCGCGTGATGCCCTTCGAACACCATGGCGCGACGTACCGGGTGTCCACCACGACGGGCTCGCCTTCGTCCTCGCGCAGACGGCGGATCAGGAGAACCTTCTCGCCCGGGGAGACCTTGAGGCGCGCGGCGGTCTCGGCGGTTGGCACGGCGCTGCGAAAGGTTGGAACGCGCACGGGCGTCTGCGGATGCGAGAACTGCCACTCTTGAATGAAGCGCTCCAGGCCGTCGAGACGGACGTGGACGGGAGGCGACGGCACGACGAACGTTCCGCGCCCCGGGATGCGCTGCACGACGCCCTCGCGCACCAGATCGGCCACGGCGTTGCGCACCGTCATGCGGCTCACGCCGAAACGCTTCATGAGCACGGCGTCGGAGAACGTTCGCTGCCCACTCTGAGAACCGGATCTGAGCTCCGCGATCAGGCGCTTCTTGATCTGTTCATAGAGGGGGACGGGACCGTCGCGCTGGATCAGGTCGTGTGCGGCTGGTTTTTTCATCTGGCTGCGTGCTATAATCCCAATTGTCCGTACAGGTTCGGACAGAGTACGTGTGGCGGTTTCTCTTTACCCTGGCGGCTCTGCGAGTCCTTCCGTGATACAGGAGACACGCTCGCGACGATGATGCACACGATGCCCGGGTTCGACGCGCTCATGCGCCCGATCGACGACCTGACCCCGCCGGTGGTTGCCGTTGTGCAACCGGTGAGCGATGAGGCGCTCACCGGCATCCTTGCGGCACTCGATGCACGGCTGGTGCGTGCCGTTCTCGTAGGAGAGCGTCCGCGCATCGCCGCCGGCCTGCGCGCGCTGGGGCGTAGCGAGGGCGAGTTCGAGATCGAGCACGCTTCGGGCGACCAAGACGCTGCCGCGCGTGCGGTGGCGCTGGTGCGCGACGGTGCGGCGCAGATCCTGATGAAGGGCCACATCCACACGGACGACTTCTTGAAGCCGGCGGTCGAGAGTGCACGCGGCCTGCGCACCGATCGACGGATGAGCCACGCCTTCGTTTGCTATCTGCCCGAGCCGGCGTACCGCAAGCCGCTGACGGTCACCGACGGCGCGATGAACGTCGCTCCGGACGTGGAGGCGAAGGCCGGCATCCTTGAGAACGCCATCGAATTGATGCACGCGCTGGGGACCGCGCAGCCGAAAGTGGCGATCTTGGCGGCCGTCGAGACGGTCAATCCCGCCATGCAGGCGACGCTCGATGCCGCGCAGCTGCAGGCTCGAGCGGCGCGCGGCGCGTTCGCCTCGGCGACCGTGGAGGGCCCGTTGGCGTTCGACAACGCGATCTCTCTCAAGGCGGCGCAGACCAAGGGCATCGCCTCCTCGGTGGCCGGTGATCCAGACGTGCTGTTGGTCCCCGATATCGAGGCCGGCAACATCCTCTACAAGACGCTGGTCTATCTCTGCGGCGCGATCGCGCCGGGCATCGTCATGGGCGCGCTGGCGCCGATCCTGCTGACCTCACGGGCCGATCCGCCGCTCGCGCGCACCGCCTCGTGCGCGCTGGCAGCGCGGCTCGTACGCTATCGGCAGTCGCTGGGCGGGTGAGATCGTGCGCGTGATCGTCGTCGGCGGCAGCTCGTCGAACGTGGGGAAGACGGCGCTGGCCTGCCGTCTGCTCTCGGAGGCGGTTGCAGCGGGCGGCGACTGGGTGGCG
>JAGWST010000104.1 GCA_028869325.1 bacterium
CGCAGGCGCGGCGCTGCGCGGCCGAGGGCCTAATGAAGGGGAATACCCCGGAGGTCGGAACCCCCTCATAGCACCTTGCGGGTTCCGCGGGGCTGTTTGGCATCCCGCTCGGCCGCAATAGAAGAGACCGAGCATACACAGGGACAAGCGGGGGATCGGCGAAGAGTCGACCCGGGTGTCGAACGCGCAAGGTCGTAGGGGAAATCCCGAGGCGGGGGCCGGTTATGGCCTCCGGGATCGTGCATTCGGACAGATTGACCGATGAACGCGGTGGAGGACGGCCGAGTCGAGAAGACGGTCACGCGGTATCGATTGCCCCTCGTGGCGGCCGTGCTGATGGCGCTTGTCCTGGTCGTGGTTCTCTCGGGGCTCTTCGCCATCCGCGGACTCTTGGTCCGGTCGTTCGGCGTCGCTCGCCACGTGCAAGCCGCGCAGACTCTGACCTACGAGGCGCTGCAGGAGCAGATCGACGAAGAGAGCGGCATTCGCGGCTTTGCCGACACGCGCGATCCGACGTTTCTGCAACCCTATTACGTTGCTCAGCAGCGCCTGACGACCACCTTCTTCGAGCTCCGCGGCGACCTGGCCGGACTCGGTTTGGGCGACGCGCTACGCTCGCTCGACGAAGCGCGGCGCCTGAGCGCCGAGTGGAAGAGCCACGTTGCAGAACCGCTGTTGCGCGCTCCGGGCTCGGTGCAGACCCTCCAGGTCGAGCGCATCGGAAAGCAGCTCATGGATGCCTTCCGCTCGCAGATCTCCTCGCTCCAACGTGTGCTCGCCGTCCGCGAGGCGGAGTCTGAGGCGGCAACCTCGGTCACGATCACGCGCCTTCTACTCTATGGTGTCGTCTCCGTGGGCGTGCTCGGCGTTTTCGGCATCGTGCTCGCGCTGCGTCAGGCACGGTTTCAGCACGAGCTGGACCGCGAGCGCGAAGGGCGGTTGTTGGCGGCACGCTTCGGAGACCTGCACGGCATCGCGGATGCGTTGCCGCAGATCGTCTGGACGGCGACTCCGCGCGGCGAGATCGACTTCTTCAACCGTCAATGGCGCGAGTACACCGGCAAGCCGGGCGGCGAGCCGTTGCTCAACTGGGGCGAGGTGGTGCATCCTGACGATTTCGATGGCTTCATGGAGAGTTGGAAGCAGGCCATAGTCAGCGGAACCGGGGCGACCGTCGAGTTCCGCCTGCGCCGCTGGGACGGCCGCTTTCGGTGGCAGCGCGCCTTCGCCCGCCCGGTCTACGATCGTGACGGCGCCGTCGTGGCGTGGTTCGCCACCGCCACCGACATCGACGACCAGAAGCGTGCCTTTGAGGGATTGCAGCGCGACTACGAGCAGGAGAAGCACGTCGCCGACACCTTGCAGCAGGCGTTCCTGAGCAAGTCGTTGGTGCAGACGCCCGAGCTCGCCTTCCACGGCTCCTACGTGCCGGCGGCGAGCTACGCGCAGGTGGGAGGCGACTGGTTCGACGCATTCGCGCTGCCCGACGGGCGGTTGATCTTCTCGATCGGAGACGTGGCGGGCCACGGCCTGGAGGCGGCCGTCGCGATGAATCGCGTGCGTCAGGCCATCTTGGCCGCTGCCGTACAGGATAGCGACCCCGCATCCGTGCTCGAGAACGTCAACACGATCGTCCTGCTGCAGGAGACCGGGATGGTCACCGCGCTCTGCGGCTATATCGATCCCGCCACGCTGACGGTACGCTATGCCTCGGCCGGGCACCCGGCGCCGATCGTGCAGGGACCGGATGGGCCGGCCGACGTCTTGCCGCCGGGCGGCATCCCGCTGGGCGTCTCGCAAGAGGCCGTGTACGCCTCGCAGACGTTGGCCGTGGTCCCGGGCTCGTTGCTGGTGCTCTACACCGACGGCATTCTCGAGTGGAAGCAGAACCCGATCGAGGGCGAGCAGGAGTTGGTGCGGGCGGTGAGCTACGTCGCCAAGGGTCCGCAGGACAATGCGGCGCGCGCCATCCACAATGCGGTCTTCAAGGGCGCGCTGCCCGTCGACGACGTGGCGATCATGACCGTGACCTTCCACCGGTCCACGGGCGAGCCGCAGACGACGCCGCAGGCGGAGAAGCGGCGCGGCATCCTGCCCTTCCGCCTGCGATCGAAGCCCAAGGAGGGTGACGTGCCGGCGCACGCGTTTGTCGGCGTCCCGCCCCACTAACGGTGCGCTGCGTTACGCGCCTCGCCACCGCGGCGCACGCTTGTTCAGGAAGGCTTCCATACCTTCGCGGAAGTCGGCGCTCATGTAACAGGAGAGGATGAGGTCGTCGCTCTCTTCCGGCCGCATGCGGTCGCGGATGCGTAAGAGCGCCTCCTTCGTTGCGCGCAGCGTCAGCGGGGCATGCGCTGCGAGCGTCCGCGCCAGCGCCTCTGCGCGCGCCAGCAGGGCGCTCTCCTCCGGCACCAGCTCGTTCAGCAGCCCGATGGCGTGTGCCTCGTTCGCGGGGACTAGGCGAGCCGTGAAGATGATCTCTTTGACGCGAGCGATGCCGATCAACGAGGCCAAGCGCACGAAGTTTCCCATCGAGAGCGTGTTCCCGAGCGTACGCGCAATGGGGAAGCCGATGCGGGTGGAGGGCGTGCCGATGCGCAGATCGCAGGCGGCCGCGATCCCGGCGCCGCCGCCGGTGCAGGCCCCTGCGATGGCGGCGATCGTCGGGACGCGGGCGTGCTCGAGCACGCTCAAGACGCGGTCCATCCGTTGCTCGTATGCGAGGGCGTCCTGCGGCGTGGCGAAGGCGCGGAACTGAGAGATGTCGGTGCCCGCGGCGAAGGCCTTGCCGCCCGCCCCGGCGATCACCAGCGCCTTGACCGACGGATCGCCGTCGATGCGCGCGACGCACTCCGCGAGCCCTTCGTACATCGCGAAGGTCAACGCGTTGCGCGCCTGCGGGCGATTGAACGTCAGCCAAGCGATCTCGTCGCGGATCTCGAAGAGCAGCTCGTCCGTCGCGTCCATCACGGCTCCAATTCGCGCAGGATCGCCGCCGTGTGCTCACCCAGCAGCGGGCCTGCGCGCTGCATACGGCAGGGCGTCTCGGAGAGGCGCATCGGCGAGGCGATCTGCCGCACCGGGCCGAGCGTGGCGTGTGGCGCGTCGGGAAAGAAGTTGCGGGCCAGCAGGTGCGGATCGTTGAAGACGCGATCGTACGTCTGGATTGCGGCACACGGTACGCCTGCCTCTTGCAGGCGTGCGATCCAGTGGGCCATTGGCTGCGCGCGCGTGACCCCTTCGATCAGCGGCAGCAGCTCGGCGATGTTCGCCTGACGCAGCGCGCCCGTCGCGAAGCGTGGATCTTCGGCCGCTGCCTCCAAGCCGAGCGCTTCGCAGAATGCCGTCCACGTCTTCGGCGTGGTGGCGCCGATGGTGAAGTAGCCGTCGGAGCTGCGGATCGCCTGATAGGGCGCCGTACTCTGATGCGCAGAGCCCAGCGGCTTGGGAATCTCACCCGTCGCGAAGTAGCGGCCCGCCTCCCACACGGCCAGCGAGACGCCCGCCTCGTAGAGCGAGACGTCGATGAACTGTCCGTGACCCGTCCGCTCGCGAGCGTGTATCGCGCTCACGGCGGCCAGCGCCCCGTAGAGGGCACAGACCAGGTCGCAGACGGGGACGCCCGCTTTGACCGGCGGCCGGCCCTCCTCGCCGGTAATGCTCATCAAGCCGCTCATCGCCTGCGCCATGATGTCGAGGCCTGCCAGTTGCGCGTACGGGCCGTCTTGCCCCCAGCCCGAGGCGGCCACGTAGATTAGGCGCGGGTTGATGACGCGCAGCCGCGGGTAGTCGAGCTCCAGCTCACGCATCGTCCCCGGGCGCAGGTTCTCGACGACGACGTCGGCCTGTCGGATCAAACGCTCGAAGCGCTGCTTGCCCTGGGGATCCTTCAGATCGAGCGTCATGCTGCGCTTGTTCCGGTTCAGCCTGACGAAGTTCGACGACTCCCCGTCGATGAACGGTCCGGTGCTCCGCACGTGATCGCCGCCGTCGGGGTTCTCGATCTTGACGACGTCGGCGCCGAGGTCGGCCAACTGCATGGCGCAGAAAGGGCCGGCCATGAAGTTGCCGACTTCGATGACGCGGATGCCCGCGAGCGGCGGCGTGCTCACGAGATGGCTCCATCCTCTCGCAGGGCGGCGATGCGATCGTCGGCGTAGCCCAGCTCGCGCAGGATCGCAACGCTGTCTTGACCGATGTCCGGAACGCGGTCGAAGCGCTCCTCCACCCCATCGATGCCGGCCGGCGGGCGCAGCGC
>JAGWST010000105.1 GCA_028869325.1 bacterium
CGAGTACATCCGCTGCGCGTCGATGCCGATGATGGCTGCGGAGTCGCGGCTCTGGCTGACGGCATCGAGCGCCTGGCCGATCGAGCTGTGCCGCATGAAGAGCGAGAGGCCGATCAGCAAGATGGCTGCGAACGCCGCGGCCACCAAACGATCGTCGGTGATCGTGAGCAGGCCCAGATGGACGGAGCCCTCCACAAACGAGGGCGGACGCTTGTTGAAGGGTCCGAAGACCACGATCGCCGCGTTCTCCAAGACCATGAAGAGCGCGAAGGTCACGATGATCGCATACTCGTCCTTGCGATCGACGGCGTTGGTGTAGAGCGGCCCCAGCATCAGCCGCTCGAAGATCACGCCGACCACGAACATCGCGGCCATCGCGGCCAGCACCGCGGCGACGGGAGGGATGCCCAGGAAATTGATGGCGTAGTAGCCGGCGTAGCCACCCAGCATGTAGAGAGCGCCATGGCCGAAGTTCACGATCTTGAGCACGGAGAAGATGATCGTGAGTCCGGCTGCGATGAGCGCGTAGATCAACCCGGTCACCAGGCCGTTGAGCGCCTGAAGCACGAAGTACTCGGCCATGGTGCTCTCTGCCGCTACGCTGTAGGCTTGTTGAAGAGCGTCTTCGAGGTCGCCCAGTCGCGCGGGAAGAGGATGGGTGCCGCATCCGCGCTCTGGTTCATCTTATCGTACTGAATCAACATCACCGGCGCCGACATAAACTGGTGGAACGCCCATGCCGGCGTGTGGCTGGTAGAGAACTCGTAGGTTCCGCGCGAGCCGGTGTACTTGATGCGCTCCATCGCCGCGATGACGGCCTTGTGCTCCGTCGACTTGGCCGCGCCGATGGCCGCCGCGAGCACGCCGACGCAGTCGTACGACTCCATCGCCGTCCCCGTGGGTGGGCGCTTGAACTTCTTCTCGAACGCCGCTTGGAAGTGCTTGGCCCTGGCGTTCCAGTGGCTCTTTGGCAGCGCGACGTCCTCCGTGATCAGGTTCACGGCGCACTTGCCGTCGTTCTCCCACACTTCTTTCTCCAGCGCGGGGCCGCCGCCGCTGTAGAGCGCGGTCTGCGGGGTCGGGGCGAAGCTGGCGCTGCAAGCCTGCTTGATGATGTTGTAGGCCGGCGCGCCGGAGACGATGAGCATGAAGATGTCTGGACGCGGCGAGGTGTTCATGAGCCGCAGAATCTCCGGCGTGAAGTCCTGCTGGTTCAACTCCACGGTGACGACGTTCGAGCCGATTCCGTGCTCTTTGAAGATGCCCGAGAGCACCTCGACCGCTCCTTGCCCGTAGTCGGTGGCCTCTTGCATGATCGCGGCGCTCTTGAAGCCCGCCGCTGTCGCCCACTTGCCGACCATCGTATAGATCAGCGAGTTGGAGGGGCAGACGCGGAAGAACTCCGGGTAGCCCTGCCCCGTCAATTTGTCGGCCCAAACGTCGGTTCCCAGAAATGGGATGCCGTACTTGTGCGCCACCTGCGACTCGGCCAGCGCGACGGAGCTGTGAAACTCGCCGAAGACCGCCGTGACATGCCGCGTCGCCAGCAGCTCCATCGCCGCCGTGCCCTGATCGGGCGTGCCCTTCGTATCCTCGTAGAGCACGTTGACCGGACGCCCCAGGACGCCGCCTCTGCCGTTGATCTCATCGACGGCCAGTTGGGCCGCCCACTTCATCTCTTGCCCGGCCGCGTACCCGCCCGGCGGTGAGAGCGGACCGACCCAGCCCAAGACGATCGGCTCGGCGGCGAAGACCGGAACTCGTGGAAAGACGCTGGCGGCGGCCAGACCCGCGCCGCCCGCAATGACCTTGGAACGCTTGATCGACCGCATCGATTGACCTCCTTCTCGCTGTATCGTGCAAGAGAGACCCCGACGTCGACAGGCGCGCGATCTGTACGGACGTGTCCGTACAGATTATCACCGGTTGCAAACAGTCTACGCCTCGACCAGGGAGGAGTCAATGGGCCAAGCGGCCGCTTGCACCCCTGGTTGGATCTCAGCCGTAGACCCGCTTCATCTGCGCCTCAAAAGAGCCGAGGTCCCCGTGGATCTCGTGATTCGCCGGGTCGAGCTCGCGCCGCGGAACCGCATACGGCAAGTAGTTGAAGCGCGGCACGCGCACGAAGTACGCCGTCGGCGAGACGCCGATCATGGGAAACTCGCCGTCGAGCATCGGCTCCGCCGCCTCGTGACCGATGATCCAGAAGTTCGAGGAGCCGCTCCCGACGCAACGTGCGCGGACGCGGCGCAAGACCAGCAGCGGCGCGTCTGCAGGCGGCCGCTCTTGCGGCGTCGTCAACAGGCGCTCAGCCGTCTCCTGTGAGGACTTGCCCATGTGGGCGACGACCCAGCTGTCTTGCGTCTTGTCGAACTCTTCGCTCATCGCCGGCAATGGGATTCACTCAGCGTGAAGTCCAACCCTACGTCCAGCGCGGGAACGCTGTGCGTCAGCGCCCCGACGGAGATGAGATCGACGCCCGTGGCGGCGATCTCCCCGACACGCTCCAACAGAATGCCCCCCGAGGCCTCCAGCACCGCGCGGCCGTTCGAGATCGCGACGGCCTCACGCAGCGCCCCGAGCGGCATGTTATCCAGCAGGATAGCCTGGGCGCCGGCGTCGAGCGCCTCGCGGACCTGCGCTAGCGAGTCGCACTCGACCTCGATCGCCGTGCCGGGCGGGGCGCAGGCACGCGCACGCTCCAGCGCCTCACGCACGGAGCCGACGACCGCCAAGTGGTTGTCCTTGATCAGGATCGCATCGTAGAGTCCCGTGCGGTGGTTGCAGCCGCCCCCCGCACGCACGGCGTACCGCTCCAGCTCGCGCAGACCGGGTGTGGTCTTGCGCGTGTCGATGATGCGCGCGCGGGCACCGCCCACGGCATCGACGTAAGCGCGCGTCATCGTTGCGATGCCGCAGAGATGCCCCAACAGGTTGAGCGCAACGCGCTCCGCGCTGAGCATGCCGCGCGCGGGACCCTCCGCGCGCAGGATGACGCCGCCCGGCACCAGGCGCTCGCCGTCGGCCGCCTGGGGCGTGGCGACGATACGCGGATCGACCAGCGCGAAGACGCGCGCGGCAAGGGCGACGCCGGCCAGCACGCCGTTGCGGCGCGAGGCGATCACACCGCTGGCCTGTGCCTCCTGCGGAATCAAGGCCTGCGTCGTCAGATCGCCCTGCTGGATATCTTCGTCGAGCGCGCGCAGCAGCGTTCGATCAAACTGCGATGCCCCCTCGGCGTCGAGCGGCGCGAAGACGGCGTGCTCCTCATACGGGTGGCGCGTCACGAGAGCGCCGCCCCCGAGGGGACCGATTC
>JAGWST010000106.1 GCA_028869325.1 bacterium
CCAGCACCACCACCACCAGCGTGAAGGAGTTGGTGAGGGCCTCCACGGTGATGATGAGGAAGAAGGTGGGGAAGGAGAGCAGCGCGTCGACGATGCGCATCATCAGCGCGTCGATTCGCCCGCCGGCGGCGCCGGAGATGGCCCCGTAGAGCGTTCCCACCACGATCGCCACCACCATGGCGGTGAACCCGATCAGGAGCGAGATGCGCGCGCCGTAGAGTGCGCGCGTCAGTTCGTCGCGCCCCAGCAAATCGGTGCCGAGCCAGTGTTGCGGCGAGGGCGGCAGCGGGTGGCCCAGCAGCGCGTGGCTGATGGCGATCGGCGAGTACGCGTCTACCAGCGGGCCGAAGATCGCCGCCAGCAGGACGATGACCACAACCGCCAGCCCCGCGATCGCGCTGCGCTCGCGGCCAAACCGTCGCGCGAAGAGATGCAGCGGGTTGTTGCGCACTACTCGTACCTCACACGCGGGTCGATGACGGCGTAGCCGAGATCCGCGATCAGGTTTCCGGCAACCACGAGTATCGCCGAGAGCAGCGTGATCCCCATGACGGTGGGATAGTCGCGCGTGAAGACGGAGTTGATGCCCAAATAGCCCATCCCCGGCAGCGAGAAGACATACTCCAAAAAGTAGGCACCACCGACGAGCGACGGCAGGCTCAGCCCCAGCAGCGTGATGGTGGGCATGAGCGCATTGCGCAAGGCATGGCGGTAGATGACCACGCGCTCGGAGAGTCCCTTGCTGCGCGCCGTTCGGATGTAGGGCTCGGCCAGCACGTTGAGCATCGCGCCGCGTTGGTAGCGGATCCAACTGGCAAGGCTCACGAAGCTCAAGGTGGCTACGGGGAGCACCATATGGCGCAGATTGTCGATGGGATCGTGCTCGTGTCCCAGCGAGGAGATGCCCGCCGCCGGCAGCCAGCGCAGGTGCAGCGAGAAGACGTCGATCAGCACGATGCCCAGCCAGAAGACGGGGATGCCGTAGGCGGCGAAGGAGAGCACGCTCGAGAAGTGATCGAAGAGCGAGTTGCGATAGCGTGCCGCCGTGACGCCGATCGGGATCGCTATCAGCAGCGTGACGATCAGCGAGAGCCCGATGAGCTCGATGGTGACCGGCAGTTTCTCCAGGATCTTCGCGACCACGGGGCGGTTGTCGACGTACGAGTAGCCAAGACTGCCGTGGACGACCAGGGCATTGAGCCAGTAGAAGTACTGCACGTACCAGGGCTTGTCCAAGCCGAGCGTGGCCAGCAGGTGCTGGCGCGCCGCCGGCGACATTGCGCGCGCCTCGTGCGTCATCAGCGCCGTCGGCCCGCCCGGCGCTAAGCCCATCATGGCGTACGAGATGACCGTGATGGTCAGCAGCAGCGGAAGGGCGCCCGCGATACGCCGCAGGAGGAACGTCGTCACGGCTTGATCCCCCACTGCCAGATGTTGGCGTAGATGTACTGGCCCGGTAGGATCGTGCGCGTATCGATCTCCACGCGTGGGGAGAGGACCGTGCGATCGAAGCCGTCCATGCCCCAGACGAAGGGCGGATCGAGCGCGAGCTCGCGCTGCATCTCGTTGTAGAGCGCACGCCGCTCGAGCGGATCGATGGTCTTCAAGCCCTGGCGCAGATCGTGGTCGACGATCTCGTTGCGATAGCCCGAGGTGTTGTTGCCCGCCGGCGGCAGTTGCGAGGAGTCGAGGAAGGTGTACTGGTCGGGATCGGGCACCCCGCCCCAGCTCCATAGCTGGAGCTGGTACCGCATGCGGTTGTTCTGATCCAGGAACGTGGACCAGTCGAGGGCCTGCACGTCGATCGCGATGCCGATCGCCCTCATATCGGCTTGGAACTCCGCGGCGGTGTTCTGCGTCGCCAAGTCGCCGTTGGGGATCGAGAGTGTGAAGGCCAGGTGCCGGTCGCCCTTCTCGCGCACGCCGCCGGAGCCAAGGCGCCAGCCCGCGGCATCCAGCAGCGCGCGCGCCCGGCCGGGATCGTAGGGGTACGGCTTGACGTGCGGGTCGTACCAGTACGGAATCGCGGGTGGCACGATCCCGCTGGCGACGGCGGCGTCGCCGTGCGCGAGGCCCTGCACCACCGCCTGGCGATCCCAGCCGTAGATCATCGCCTGCCGCACGCGCGCCTCGCGCAGACCGGGCAGCGTGTCGTTGGTCTGCACGAAACCGACGTAGAGGCTGGGAACGTGCGAGAAGGTCAGGTGCGGATCGTCGCGCCGGAGCGTGGCGTAGTCGTTGCCGCCGACGTTGTCGTAGAGATCGGCGGAGCCGTCCTCCATGGCCTCGACGCGCGCCTGATCGTTGAGCACGATGCGCATCTCGATGCGCCGGATGCTCGAAGGCCGATGCCACCAGCGGGGATTGCGCGCCAGCGTCAGGTGGTCGTCATGCTGCCATGACTCCAGCACATAGGGGCCGGTGCCGACGGGATGCTGAGCGAACGGAGTGCTGTGCTGCTGCGCGGCGGGGTAGCGCGCCAGCAGG
>JAGWST010000107.1 GCA_028869325.1 bacterium
ATCGCGTCGTGGCGGCGGATGCGCTGGAGCCCGTCCTCGGGCATCATGCGGCCGTGCTGCGCATACCACTCGCAGCTCCATGGCAGCACGTCCCACGCGAACGAAAAACCGTAGCGCTTGCCCACGGCATCCAGCACACGCATACCCGCCGGAACCACCTCTTTGCCGATGCCGTCGCCGGGGATGACGGCGATGCGATACTCCGCCATGGCTGCCTCCTCGTGGATGGATGAAGGCGTTCACGTGCTCGCGGGCTCGCCCTGCTCCGTCCTGTGGAAAGTTCGGCGCGGGTTCGCGCGCCTTCAGGGCATTGCCGTCGAATCGCGAAGGGTCACGAGCCGCGCCGCGCCACGTCGTGGCTTGTAACGGCCGATTGTAGGAGGGACGCATGACCGCTACGGCGATCGACTCTGCCATCTTTCGCGACATCTTCAGCACCGAGGCGATGCGCCGCGTCTTCTGCGACGAGAGCCGCGTGCAGTACTATCTCGATGTCGAGGCGGCGCTGGCGCGCGTGCAGGCGCGCTTGGGCATCATCCCCGCCGAGGCCGCCGAGGAGATCTGCCGCCACTGCTCCGCCGGCGAATACGATTTGGCGGCATTGAAGCGGCAGACGGAGCGCATCGGCTATCCCGTGCTCCCCGTGGTGCAGCAATTGGTGGCGCTCTGCCGCGACGGTCTAGGCGAATGGTCGCACTGGGGCGCCACCACGCAGGATATCACGGACACCGCCACGGTCCTACAGATTCGCGACGCCCTGGCGCTAGTGGAGGAAGAGATCGTCGCCATCTGCGAGTCGCTCGCGGAGCTGGCACGCCGCTACCGCGACACGCCGATGGCGGGGCGCAGCAACCTGCAGCAAGCGGTGCCGATCACTTTCGGCTACAAGATGGCGGTCTTGCTGGCGGGCTTCCAACGCCATCGCGAGCGGCTCGCGCAACTGCGCCCGCGCGTGCTGGTCGGGGAGCTTGGCGGCGCCGCCGGAACGCTGGCATCGCTGGGCGCCGACGGCCTGCGCGTGCAGGAGGCGCTGATGGCGGAGCTGGGACTCGGGCAGCCCGTGATCGCCTGGCACACGATGCGCGACTGCTTCGCCGAGGTCGGCTGTTTCCTCGGCCTGGTCACGGGCACGGCGGCCAAGATCGCTACCGACGTGAAGCTCATGATGCAGACCGAAGTAGAAGAGGCGTTCGAACCGTTCGCGGAGGGGCGCGGCTCCAGCAGCACCATGCCGCAGAAGCGCAATCCGATCTCCTCGAACTACATCATCGCCTGCACCTCGATGGTGCGTCAGAACGTGGCCGCACTGCTCGACGCCATGGTTGAGGATCACGAGCGGGCCACCGGCCCCTGGGAGATCGAGTGGATCGCCATGCCGGAGATCTTTCTGCTCTCCGCCGGCGCGCTCGCGCAGACGCGCTCTCTGGTCGCCGGGCTGCAGGTCGACGCGCAACGCATGCGCTCCAACCTCGATCTCACACGCGGCCTCATCGTCTCCGAGGCGGTGATGATGGGCCTGAGCCCGGCGCTCGGGCGGCAGCGCGCGCACGATCTGGTCTACGACGTCTGCCGCAAGGTGATCGTAAGCGGCCGCCCGTTTCTCGACCTGCTGGCGCTGGAGCCGGAGATCACGCGCCATCTCGACCGCGAGGCGCTGGCGCATCTGGTGGACCCGGCCAACTACCTGGGGCTCTCCGGCGAGATGGTCGATCGCGTGCTGCGGTACGGATCGCGGCCCATGCCCGTGGACTCTTATTGACCGTGAAAACGCCGATGAGTCATGGAGAGCCTCCGCCAGCGTACCGTGTGATTATCGAACGGGTGTGCGGGGTCATTTTTGCGCGTCTACACTATTTGGAGGTTGATGTGCACGGATCGATTCACTTGGCGTTGAAGCAGTATGTGGTTGAGGTCTACGGCGCGAGCACCTGGGAACAGATTCTCGCCCAGTCCAACGCGACGATCAAAATGTACCTTGCGACGTCCTCGTACCCGGATGGGGAGATCACGGCGCTGATCACTGCGGCGTCGGCTCTCGCCAACCGCCCGGCGAACGACATGATCGAGGACTTCGGAAGGTATCTCATGCCGAAGCTGATACAGAACTATCGTTCGCTCGTGCGGCCGGAGTGGCGCACGCTCGATTTTCTGGAGAACGCCGAGCAGAGCATCCACTCGGTCGTTCGAGTGCAGAACCCGGGGGCAAGACCGCCGATCTTACGCTGCGTGCGGCACGGCGCCTCGGAGCTGCAGATCATCTACTCCTCGGCACGTCGACTCTGCGCGCTGGTTCGGGGCATGGCCTTGGGAGCCGCGCAGCATTTCGCTGAAGTAGTGATGGTTGATGAGCGCCAGTGCATGTTACATGGAGCGGAATCCTGCGACTTCAGGATGCGCGTCGTGGCATAGTCCGGCAGGCTCGTAGTGGCTACTAGCCGGCGCCGGCCGTGCGCCGGGACGCGGCGATCATTCGCGTGTACCAACGTCCGCTGTCCTTGACGATGCGGCGCTGCGTCGCGTAGTCCACGTAGATCAATCCGAAGCGCTGGCGGTAGCCCTCGGCCCACTCGAAGTTGTCCAGCAGCGACCAGACGAAGTAGCCGGCCAGCGGTACGCCCGCGGCGATCGCGCGCCGCGCCTGGATGACGTGCGCCTCCAGATACGCGATGCGCTCCGCATCGTGCACGCCGCCTTCGGCATCCGGCCGATCGGGCAGCGCCATGCCGTTCTCGGTGACGTAGATCCGGCGCGGGGCGTGCCGCCGCGCGATGCGCACCAGCGTCTCGAAGAGGCCCTGCGGGTAGACCTCCCAGCCCATCGTCGTGCGCCGCTCGGCCGGCGCCTCCAGCGCGACTCCAAACGGGTTGCCCCCCTGTGCGTCGTGAGCCACGAAGAAGCGCGTGTAGTAATTGACGCCAAGAAAGTCGATGGGCGCGGCGATCGCCGCCATGTCGCCCTCCGCCACCGTCAGGGCGTCCAGCTTCAGGGGCGGCGGCACCGTATGCTCCTGGTAGCCGCGGCCGAAGACCCGATCGAGGAACCAGAGATTGAGGTTCACGTCGGCCGCCTCGGCGGCGGCAACGTCCAGCGGCGCGCTGGAGGCCGGGGCGATGGGGCTGAAGTTGAGCGTAACGCCGACCTCGGCGCGCGGCGCGTTGCGGCGGAGCACCGGCACCGCGAGCCCATGCGCCAGCAGCAGATGGTGCGCCGCCTGCAGGCCGAGCTGCGGGTCACGGTATCCCGGCGCGTGCTCCCCCCGCGCGTAACCCAGCCACGCGCAGACCCACGGCTCGTTGAGCGTGATCCACGCGGCGACGCGGTCGCCCAGCGCACGCGAGACCGCCTCCGTCAGCTCCGCGAAGGCATATGCCGTCTCGCGTCCGATCCAGCCGCCGAAGCGATCGTGAAGCGCAGCAGGGAGATCCCAATGGTAGAGCGTGGCGTAGGGGCGAACGCCCGCCTCCAGCAGACGATCGACCAGACGGCGGTAGAAATCGAGGCCGCGCTGGTTCACGCGGCCGGTGCCCTGCGGCAACACGCGTGGCCAGGCGATCGAGAAGCGGTAGGCGTCGACGCCCAATTGGCGCAGGAGCTCGACGTCCTCGTCCATCCGGTGGTAGTGGTCGCAGGCGACCGCTCCCGACTCGCCGTTGGCGATGTTGCCGGCCACGGCGCAGAAGCGGTCCCAGATCGATGCGCCGCGTCCGTCCTCGCGCACCGCGCCCTCGATCTGGTAGGCCGCCGTCGCGGCGCCCCAGACAAACGCGTCCATCGATGCGCTCTTCAAGAGCGTCGAAACGGGCCCTCCAGCTCGTCTCGGAGGCTTCCTGCATGGCCGCACTGTACCGAAAATGGCCTTGCAGCCTGTACCCGCCAGGGCCGGAGCGCCGGGCGGCCAACGATGCTCTTCTCATGAGACCGTTGGAAGATATCCGCATCATCGCCGTCGAGCAGTACGGCGCCGGTCCGTTTGGAAGCATGCACCTGGCGGACCTGGGCGCAGACGTGATCAAGATCGAGGATCCGCGTGGCGGCGGCGACGTTAGCCGCTACATTCCGCCTCATCAGGCGGGCGAGGATAGCCTCTTCTTCGAATCGTTCAATCGCAACAAGCGCTCACTCTCACTCGATCTGCAGAACGAGGCGGGGTATCGCGTCTTCCGCGACTTAGTGAGCCATGCCGATGCCGTCTATTCGAATCTGCGCGGCGATATTCCCGAGCGGCTGCGCCTGCGTTACGCGGATCTGAAGGACGCCAATCCCGCGATCGTCTGCTGCTCGCTCTCGGGCTTCGGGATGACGGGGCCACGCCGCAGCGCGCCGGCCTACGATTACATCCTGCAAGGCATCGCGGGCTGGATGAGCGTGACCGGCGAGCCCGACGGCCCTCCGGCAAAATCCGGTCTCTCGCTGGTGGACTACTCCGGGGGATACGTCGCCGCGCTGGCATTGATGTGCGGCATCCATGCCGCGCGCCGCGACGGCGTGGGCATGGACTGCGACACCAGCCTCTTTGACACGGCCATCGGCATGCTCACCTACCTTGCAACGTGGAATCTCACGGTGGGGGAGCGGCCGCGGCGCACCGCGCACTCGGCCCATCCATCCGTCGTGCCGTTCCAGATCTTCGAGGCGGCCGACGGCTGGATCGTGGTGGTCTGCGCGAAGCAGAAGTTCTACGAGCGCCTCTGCGACGTGCTGGAGCTGCCCGCGCTGAAGAGCGACGAGCGCTTCGCCGGCTTCGCCGCGCGCCGTGCCAACGAAGAGAGACTCCTGGCGATTCTGGAGCCGGCGTTCAAGCGTAGGCCCGCCGCGACGTGGCTGCAGCGGCTCGAAGAGGCCGGCGTTCCGTGCGGCCCCGTCAACACGATCGAGCAGGCGCTGGCGGAGCCGCAGACGGAGGCGCGCCGGATGACCGTCGCCACGCAGCACCCCGTCTTCGGTACCGTGCGCGGCGTCGCCAGCCCCGTACGCGTCGGCGAGCAGCCGCCGCCTGCTCAGGCAGCGCCACGCCGCAATCAGCATGCCGACGCCATCCTGCGCGGGTTGCTCGCGTACAGCGAGGCGCAGATCGCCGCGCTCGCGGCCGCGGGCGCGTTCGGCGGCTAGCGCGACCCCGTCAGTGCTTCACGACGGCCAGTCCAGATGGCAGACCTTGGCTTGGGAGGCCTCCGATGCGGCGATCTGGCTCGGCTCGCGGCGGTCGACGATGTTGAACAGATCGTAGGGATCGGCGGGAGTGCCGTCGGGACGGATCTGGCCGAACCAAACGGGCCACATCAGCGAGTGGTCGACCTTGCGATAGAAGGGATCACCGTTCCAGACGCTCTTGAACGGCGATCCCGCCAGCGCCCGCGCCAGCTTCACCCCATCGGTGCTCTTGGTCTCGTTGATCGCCCAACAGATGCGGTCGAGCGCGACGTAACCGAAGCAGGATTGCGCGGTAGGCGGCATCTTGTGCCGCTTGCGATACTCTGCGACGAAGTCCGCCGCGACCGCGTTGTTCTTCTTGAAGACCAGGTCGCTGTTGTAGTACCACTCGACGCCCCAGAAGCCGACGCGAGCCGACTTCGGTAGCTCGAGGATCGACTCGAATTCCAGGATCGGGCCGGCGACGGGGTACTTCTTGAGCAGCCCAAAGGTGTCGGCCTGTTTGATCGCGTTGACGAAGTCCTGCCCCGCGACCAAGAAGATCAGGCAATCGGGCTTGGCGGCATCTACCTTCACGAGGTACGAGCTGAAGTCCGTGGTGCCCAGCGGCGCGAGCTCGTTTGCCACGACTTGGCCGCCTACCTTGTTCAGCACGTCCTGGTAGCCGGCGGCCAGCGAGTGGCCGAACGCGTAGTCGGGTGTGAGCATGAACCACTTCTTGCCGAACTTCTCCGCGATGGAGTAGCCGGTCGCGTGGGTGAGCATCCATGTGGTATGGCACGTCTGGAAGGCGCTCCAATGGCAGCCCGCTCCGGAGATTTGATCGGCGTGGCCGCCCATGTCGACGAAGAGCGTCCCCATCGTGGCCGACGCCGCGCTGTCGGAGAGCGTGGCGGCGCTGCTCAGGGTTCCGCAGAGCGCGACGCAGCTCTGCTCGTTGACCAGTTGACGCGCCTTCTGCACGCTGGTTCCCGGCTTGCTGTGATCGTCGGCCTTGATCACCTCAACTCGGCGTCCCATCACGCCGCCGCGCTTGTTCCAAGCCTCGACGGCCAGCTCCAAGCCGCGCATGTTGCTCTGCGCCTCGGCGGAGTAGACGCCGGTGATGCCGGATACGTATCCGATTTTCAGGGTCTCCGCGGCCTCGCCGAGCCGCGGAATGAACGCAGGGATTCCGGTGGAGAGCGCGGCGGCCCCGACTCCGGCGCCCTTGATGAATCTCTCCCGGGAGATCGACCGGTACGACATCGATGTGCCTCCTTCCGCAGGTGAATCCGGTGCTTGAGTGATTACGAGCGTTTCCCGAGGACTGCGCCCTCGGCATACGATTGTACGGTCTGTGCATACAGCGAGAGCCATCCCGGGCGCAGCCTTCGGGCCGGCCGTTGCCAACGGCCCAGGCGCCGCTGCAGCTCCTGGTCCGCGACCTCCAAGACCAGACTGCCGCGGTCGACGTCGATGGCGATGAAGTCACCGTTCTCGACGATCGCCAGCGGGCCGCCCAGCGCGGCCTCCGGCGTCACGTGTCCGATGCAGCAGCCCCGCGTGGCCCCCGAGAAGCGCCCGTCGGTGACTAGCGCAACGCTGCGCCACAGGCCGCTGCCGACCAGCGATCCCGTGAATGCCACGGCCGATTCGAGTCCCGGCCCGCCCGAGGGGCCGAGGCCGCGCAAGACGACGACGTCCCCCGCGCCGATGATGCGCCGCTCGATCGCCTGCACGGCGTCGTCGACGCTGGTGAAGACGCGCGCCGGCCCACGGTGAGCGCGCATCTCTTGCGGCACCGCGGACGATTTGACGATCGCGCCGTCGGGGGCCAGATTCCCGCGCAAGATGGTCAGTGCGGGGCTTGCGGAGGCCGGATCATCGAGCGCGCGAATCACCGCTCCCGCCGCAGCGGAGATCTGCGCCAGATGATCGCCGATCGTGCCCCCCGCGACCGAGCGCGCCTCCAGATGCAGGAGCGGCGCCAGCCGTTGCATCACTGCCGCAGTGCCGCCAGCGCGCTCGAAATCCTCGATCTGGTCGTTGCCGTTCGGACGAATCGCGCAGAGCTGCGGTACCTGCCGCCCGAAGCGCTCGAAGAGCTCGATGACGGAGACCCGCAGCTCCGCCTCGCAGGCGATCGCGGCGAGATGATGCACGACGTTCGTCGAGGCGCCGATAGCCAGCGCAACCTTGACGGCGTTCTCGAACGCCGGCGCCGTCATGATGGCGCGCGGGCGCACGTCGTTGCGCATTAGCTCTACGATCCGCCGCCCCGCGCTCCGAGCGATCTGGCCCGCGCGCTCGCCGGCGGCGGCGATCGGCGTGGTTCCCGGCAGCGTCATGCCCAGCGCCTCGGCCAAGCAGTGCATCGAGTTGGCCGTGCCCAAGAAGGAGCAGACTCCCGGCCCGGGACAGGCCCGCTCCGCGAGCTCGATCACCTCCGCGAGGCCGATCTCGCCATTGCCGAGCGCGCCGGGCGCCTCCAGCAGGCTCTCCATATCGATGCGGCGGCCCTCGTGGCAGCCGGGGGCGCCGTAGCCGCCCGCGACGACGATCGACGGCAAATCCAGGCGCGCCGCGGCCATCAGCTCGGCCGGCAGCGTCTTGTCGCATGCGCCGATCAACACCATGCCGTCGAAGCGAAAGCTCTCCACGGCCACTTCGATCTCGAAGGAGATCAGGTCGCGCGTCACCAGCATGTAGCGCGCATCGGCAAGCGTCTGCAGATCTAGCATCGGGCAGGTGAAGATCTCGAAGCCCAGGCCGCCCGCTTCATAGATGCCGTCTTTGACGGCGGCGGCTAGGCCGCGCAGGTGGAATCCGCAGGGCCCGATCTCGTTCCAGGGCGTGATGACCGCGATCTTCGGACGCTCCAGGTCCTCGCTCTTGATGCCGACGGAGCGCAAGTGTGCCCGCCGGCTCGCCCAGGCGGCCGAGCCGGCATCGAAGTTGCTACGCCACGTCCCTTCCGACATCACAAGCCTTTCGCACGCAAATAGAGCTTGGAGGAGACTCCGCACTCCGCACATAACTTACCAAATGGTCAGTAATTTAGCAAGACCTCGGACCCTAATCCGCAGTGGGAGGGATACGATGCTCTCGGTCGCCTACGAACGATCGCTCTACATCGAGGGGGCGTGGAGCGAAGGCCGCGCACGCGCCGACGTGATCCATAAGTACCGGCAGCGGCCGTTCTCGGCCATCAGCCTGGCGGGCGCCGAGGACGTCGCGCGGGCGGCATCCGCGGCGGCCAAGGCCGTCGAGCAAGTCCCGCTGAGTCTGGGCGAGCGCTGCCGATTTCTCCGCGATCTAGCCGGCTTGGTGCGCCAAGCGTGCGACGCGATAGCCCCCACGTTGAGCGCGGAGACCGGCAAGCCGCTCGGCGAGGCGAGATCGGAGGTGGAGCGCTGCGCGGCCGTCCTCGAGCTCAGCGCCGAGGAGGGGCGCCGGCTGGGCGGCGAGGTGGTGCCGCTGGAGGCGACCAAGGGTTTGGAGAACCGCGTTGCCTTCACGATGCGCGCGCCGGTGGGCGTGGTCGCGGCGATCACGCCGTTCAACGCGCCGCTGGTGCTGCTGGCCCACAAGCTGGGTCCGGCGATCGCGGGCGGGAATGCCGTGCTCGTCAAACCCGCGCTCGAGACGCCGTGCGCCACGATCGAGCTCTTCGCCCTCATCGAGCGCGCCGGTCTCCCCGCCGGCTATGCGCAGCTCCTGCAAGGCGGCGCCGACGTGGGCAGCGCGATGGTCACCGATCCGCGCGTCGATCTGGTGAGCTTCACCGGAAGCGCGCGTGCCGGCGAGGCGATTCTGCGCAGCGCCGGTCTGAAGCGCGTTCTGCTGGAGCTGGGCAACAACTCGGCGGCGATCGTGGCGCCCGATGCCGATCTCGACGAGGTCGCCGGCATCGTCTGCCGGCAGTCGTTCGGCTACGCGGGGCAGGTCTGCATCTCGCTCCAGCGCACGTACGTCCATCGCAGCGCCGTCGAGCGCTTCACGGAGCTGCTGGCGCAGAAGGCGCGGCGGCTTGTGGTGGGCGATCCCGAGCGGCCGGAGACCAACGTCGGGCCGATGCTCCGCGAAGCCGACGCAGAGCGCGTCGAGCGCTGGGTCGCGGAGGCGGTGACGGAGGGCGCGCGCATCGTCTGCGGCGGCCAGCGCCAGGGCGTCATGTTCCAACCGACCGTGCTGACCGATGTGAAGCCGTCGATGAGCGTGGTCTGTCAGGAGGTCTTCGGTCCGGTCGTCTCGGTGATTCCCTTCGACGACGACGACCACGTCGCGGAGGCCGTGAACGCGGGGCCGTACGGCCTGCAGGCGGGCGTCTTCACGCGCGATATCGACCGCGCTTTTGCGCTGGCAAGGCGCCTGCGCATGGGCGCCGTGATGATCAATGACGGTCCGCTCTTTCGCGCCGACGCCATGCCATACGGGGGCATCAAGTCCTCGGGGCTGGGGCGCGAGGGGCCGCGCTATCTCATCGAGGAGATGACGCAGCAGCGGCTGATCGTACTCAACTTGAAGTCTCCGGCCCAGCGCTGAACCGGGCCGGTAAAGGGAGAACGCCTTCGTGAAGACCGAGATCGCACGCGATGGAGAGACCGCGGGACGGCTGGCCGGCAAGGTGGCCGTGATCACCGGCGCCGCCTCGGGCATGGGGCGCGCGGCCAGCGCCCTTTTCGTCAGAGAGGGCGCGCGCGTCGTGCTGGTCGACATCAGCGCCGAGGGCGCCGAGCGCGCGGCGAAAGAGATCGATCCGCAGGGCGGCAAGACGCTTGCATTTGCCGCCGACGTTGCCGATTCTGCCCGCATGCACGCGGCGGTGGAGCGCTCTATCGAGCACTTTGGCGCCGTCGACATCCTCTTCAACAACGCGGGCTATCCGATGGAGTTCACCGCCATTGAAGACGTCGACGAGAGGCTCTACCAACGCGTGATGGACGTCAACGTCAAAGGGGTCTTCGTCGGCTCCCAAGCCGTGGTGCGCCACATGAAGGAGCGGCGCGCGGGCTGCATCATCAACACCAGCTCCGTGGCGGCGCTCCGCCCGCGCCCCGGGCTCACGGCGTACTGCGCGGCCAAGAGCGCCGTGATCACGATGACCAAGGCGCTTGCGCTGGAGCTGGCCCCGCATCAGGTGCGCGTGAACTGCATCGCTCCCGGTGCCACCGACACGCCGATGCTGCCGGGCTTCATCGGTCTGAAGAACGATTTCGAGAAGGGGCGCGCGATGTACATCGGCAGCATCCCGCTTGGCCGCCTCGCGACCCCCCAGGACATCGCCGCCGGGGCGCTCTATCTGGCCTCCGATGACGCGGCGTTCGTCACCGGCGAGGTGCTAACCATCGACGGCGGGCGCGGCGTCTAGTGCTGGTCTCGCTCCCCGGCCGCCGCGTTCCCGTGGTGTACGAGGCCGAGGTGCTGGTGGTCGGGGGCGGCTCGGCGGGGATCGCCTCGGCGCTGGCGGCCGCGCGGGCCGGAGCGCGGGTGGCGCTGGTCGAGCGTTACGGCTTCTTCGGCGGGATCCTCACCGGCGTGACGCTGGGGAGCCTGGTCGGCTTTCACACGCTCGACGCCGACGGGCGGCTGTTGGATGTGGTCGGCGGGATCGGCCGCGAGGTGGTAGAGCGGCTGCGGCAAGGCGGCGGTGCCGCGCCGCCGCGCCGCTGGCTGCGAACGGCATCGGTCCCGTACGACATCTTCGCGCTGAAGCTGCTCTTCGACCGCATGATTCAAGAGGCGGGCGTCGAGCCGTTCCTGCATGCCTTCGTCACGGATGTCGTCATGGATGGCGAGCGCTTGGGCGGCGTGGTACTGGCGACGAAGTCCGGGTTCCAGGCCGTGACGGCGCAGGTGGCGATCGACTGTTCCGGCGACGGCGACGTGGCGGCGCTTGCCGGTGCCCCGTTCGAGGTGCCCGAAGAGGTGCAGCTTCCCTCGGCGATGTTTCGCATGGGCGGCGTGGATGCCGACCTCGTCGACGCCATGGAGCGCCCGCGGCTGCGCGCGATCCTGGAGCGCGTGCGCGAGGGCGGCGTCGATCTTCCACGCGTCGCCGGCGGCGTCTTCAGCACGCCCAACCGCTCCGGCACGCATCTGAACATCACCCGCGTCTCGCGCGATGGAAGGCCGGTCGATCCGACAGATGCTCGCCAGCTCACCGCCGCGGAGATCGAAGGCCGCCGCCAGGTCGCGCTCTACGCATCGGTCTTTCGGCAGCACGTGCCCGGCTTCGAGCACGCCTATGTCGTCGATAGCGGCGCGCAGATCGGCGTTCGCGAGAGCCGCGTCATCGGTGGGCGCTATCGCCTCACCGAAGAGGACGTGCTGGGCGAGGCCCGCTTCGAGGATGCGATCGGCTGCGGCGCGTGGCCCGTGGAGCTGCACACCGCCGATCGCGCGACGACGTGGAGATGGCTGCGCGACGGCGGCTACTATCAGATGCCCTATCGCATGCTGCTGCCGTTGGGAGTCGATGGGCTGATGATCGCGGGACGCTGCATGTCGGCGACGCATGCCGCGCAAGCCTCCGTGCGCGCCAGCGCCAACTGCTTCGCCGCCGGAGAGGCGGCCGGCACCGCAGCGGCGATGGCCGTCGATGCAGGAGTCCAGCCGGCGGCATTGCCGGCGGATGCGTTACGCCGCAAGCTGGAGGCGGGCGGCGCGCTGATGGCTCCTATTTCACATGAAGCGCTGAGCCGCTGAACACCACAGGGCGCGCCGAAGCAGCCGCCGAAGGCCGCCGTCGCACAGCGCCCTGAAAGGATCGCCGAAGCTGGGAAAGATCAGAGATGCCGCGCGCACGCGCGAGCGCATCGTGAGGGCAGCGGAGAAGGAGCTCGCCGCGAAAGGCTTCAGCGGCGCTCGCGTTGAGGAGATCGCTCGGCGAGCGAAGGTCAAGAAGCAGCTCCTCTACCACTACTTCGCCAGCAAGGAGGCCTTGCTCGACGAGATCCTCCATCGGCAGATCGAGCAGAAGGCGCTACGGGTCTACAAGGCGCCGGGAGAGGCCACGGACCTGCTGGAGTATCACTTCGCCAGCCGGCTCGGCGATCTCGACTGGATCCGCTTTCTCACGTGGGAGGCCGCGAGCAGCGGCAACCGGCGCGTCCACAGCGAGCGCGAGAGGCGTGAGGCCTTCGTGCAGCAGGCGGAGGAGCTGCGCCGCAGTTACCCGGAGAGCTTCGCGAGCGCCGATCTCGATCCGACCATGGTGCTGCTGGCGATCTACAGCTTGACGACATATCCGCTAGCCTTTCCGCAGATCACGCGCATGATCGCGGGCCAGAGTGCCACGAGCGAGGCCTTCCGCGACGCCTGGCAGCGCTTTCTCCGCGTACTTGGCGAGCGCCTGATGGACGCCGGCGGCTCCGAAGCGTAGCCCCACCCCGGCGCATCGGGCCGAGCAGCCGAGCGCTCTGCTAGGGGTATCCCTCGCGGATGGCCAAACGGCCGCTAGCCTACTCTACCGCGGGGGAATCGCCGTCATGATCGGATTCCGGCGCCTGGTCTGCGCGTTCGCAGCGGCGCTTGCCCTCGCAAGCTCCGCGCCGGCCTGCGCCGCGGATCCTTCGCTGACCAGCGTGCACAGCGCGGTCGCGGATGACGGCAGCGCGCGTATCACCTTGAGGTTCAACGGACCGCTGCCCGATGCGCGCGTGATCCAGAACCCATCAGGCCTGGTCCACGTCGTCTTCATTGGCGCATCGCTCAGCTCGCACGAGCGCGCCACGATCGTACCGGGCGGCGAGATTCTGAGCGCCGCACTCAAACCATTC
>JAGWST010000108.1 GCA_028869325.1 bacterium
CACCATCTCCGGCGTGTAGCGCGCGTAGTGGCGGCGCAAGATATTGAGCACGCAGCGTGGGTGCTGGAGGGTGGCGTCGCGCTTGGGGCGTGGAACCTCGTTCTCGGCGCCGGGCTCCAGCTCGTAGCGCCAGGTCGCGAGGTCGTACGTGCCCCGATCCGGGTCGAGGCCGCTGAAGACGCCCTCTAGGTCCTCGCTGTCGCGGTAGTCCTCGTTGATGATGAACGATGCGTTGGTGTAGTTGAGCACGTACTCTTTGAAGTAGCGCTCGTGCTCGAGCACGTAGTTAATCAAGCCGCCCAGGAAGGCGATGTCCGTCCCCGAGCGGATCGGCACGTGGAGATCCGCCATGGCGCTGGTGCGGGTGAAGCGCGGATCGACGTGAACGACCTTGGCGCCCTTGGCCTTCGCTTTCATCACGAAGCGGAAGCCCACGGGATGGCACTCGGCGAAGTTGCTGCCTTGGATCACGATGAGGTCCGAGTTCTGGAGATCCATCAAGAACGTGGTGGCGCCGCCGCGGCCGAAGGAGGTGCCTAGACCAGGCACCGTCGAGCTATGTCATATGCGCGCCTGGTTCTCGACGAAGGGCATGCCAAGACTCCTGAAGAGCTTGGCCATGAGGTAGTTCTCTTCGTTGTCCAGCGTGGCGCCGCCCAGCGACCCAACGGCCATCGTGCGATTGACGCGCCGGCCCTGCTCGTCCTCTTCTTGGAACGTCGCATCGCGCGTCTCTTTGACGCGCTGCGCGATGCGCTCCATCGCCCAATCGAGCGAGACCTCTTGCCACTCCGTGGCCCCCGGTGCGCGATACTTACACATCGTCCAGCGCGCGGGGTTGACGTGCAGTTGGAACGTCGCCGCGCCTTTGGGGCAGAGCGTTCCGCCGTTGATCGGCGAGGCTGGGTTCCCCTCGATGTCGATGATCGTATTGCCGCGGTGGTACACAAGGGTGGCGCAGCCGACGGCACAGTAGGGGCAGAGGCTGGGCGTGCCCTTGGCATCCGCGATGCGCGGCCGCAGGGCGTGCGAGCGCTCGCTCACGGGGTTAGGCAGCACGCCGACGCGCTCACGTAAGATCTGCGCGGCGCGTTCGAAGAGGTGTTGGAGACCGGCCCCGGATACCAGCGTGTCCTTCCTGGTTGCCATGCGATGATGCCCCCTGAAGAACCACCTTATGTTAGTCGCGAGCGTTCGACGGGGCATCAGCATTCTCCCAGGCCGATCCCTTCAAACGGAACCTTCTCGCTGGGCAGAACGAGACGGCGATGGGCGCCGGCCGTGGGGGCCGGAAGTAGGGAGCGGCCCGGGTCGCGAACCCATCGTAGGTTGGGGAGATGATGGAACTGGAGCTCTTCGGTATGGCGCGCAGCGCGGCGGGGACGCCCGTCTTGGCGCTCGATGTTCGCGAGCCCGTCACCGTGCGTGACCTCCTTCAGGCGGCTGCGGCGGCGTCGCCCGCGCTGCTGGGCTCGGTGATCGCTGCAGACGGCTCGCTGATCGCGCCGAACCTGCTCTTACTCGACGGAAGGCGAGAGGTCGCACTGGAGGACCGTGTGTGCGCCGCCGACCGTCCGTGCCTGCTCTTCCTGCCGTCGGGAGGCTGAGCGCCGTGAGGTGGGTTGCGCCCAGGGGGGTACTCGAGGTCGATCTCGGCGCGCGCAGTTGGCGCCGCCGCGAGCTCTCGGACGCCGAGCTGGCCGACGCCCCCGGGGGAACCGCGCTCGCGGTACGGCTGCTCGATGCGCTCGTCGGCGGACCGCTCGATGCGCTGGCGCCGGAGAATGCGCTGGTCTTCGCGGCCGGGCCGTTCGCCGGATCGCAAGTCCCCGCCGCGACGAAGCACGCACTGGCGACGATCTCGCCGTTGACGGGGCTGGTGAACGATACGCTCTCGTCCAGCCACTGGTCGGCGGCGCTGCGCCGCATGGGCCTGGCGGCGATGGTGGTGCGCGGCAGCGCGCAGAGTCCCACGGCACTGGTCATCGATGATGACGGCGTGGCCTTCCGCGATGCGACGCCGCTGCGCGGCCTCTCCGCCGCCGAGACGGGACGCAGGTTGCGCCGCGACTTGGGCGATACCCGGGCGCGCGTCTGCGCGGTAGGGCCGGCCGGAGAGCGTCTGGTGGCCTTCGCGGTGGTGGAGAACGACGGCCGCCAGGCCGGGCGCGGGGGTGCGGGCGCGGTCTTCGGCGCCAAGCAGTTGAAGGCCATCGTGCTGCGCGGCGGCGGCGAGGTGCCGGTAGCGGACCCCGCGGTGCTGGAGACGCTGGCACGTGCGTTGCGAGAGCGCGCGCTCGGGCCGAAGACAGCGAAGTATCGCACGCTGGGAACGGCGGCCAACATGCGCGTTCTCGACCGCATGGGCCTGCTGCCCACGCGCAACTTCAGCGCCGCGACGTTCGAGGGCGTCGAAAGCGTCACGCCCGAGCGCGCGCGCGAGTCGCCGGAGGCCTTCGTCGAGTACCGCGCCGGCTGCGCAAACTGTCCGGTGCAGTGCGAGCATCGCTACGTGCGGCGCGGCGGCGACCCGAGACGTGCGGCGGCGAGCGAATACGAGTCCGCTTGGGCTTTCGGGCCTAACTGCGGCATCGGCGATCTCGACGCCGTGCTCGCCGCCATCGAGCGCTGCGACCACTACGGCTTGGATACCATCTCCACGGGCGGCGTGATCGCCTGGACCATGGAGTGCGCCGAGCGCAGGCTGCTGGGCGCCGAGCGCATTGGCGTCGACGCGCGCTTCGGCAACGCCGAGGCGATGCTCTCGTTGATTGATGCCATCGCCACGCGCAGCGGCTTCGGCGATGTGCTGGCGGGCGGCGTGCGGGCCGCGGCCGCGCGGGTCGGTGGCGGCAGCGAAGCCTTCGCGATGCACTGCAAGGGTCTGGAGATGCCGGGGTACGAGCCGCGGGGCTTGCCGACGTATGCGCTGGGACTGGCCGTCTGCACGCGCGGCGCCTGTCACAATCGCGCCGCGACCTATGATCTCGATCTGCGGCGCCCGACCGCACAGCTCGACGTCGAGCAGCGCGCCGCCGCCTGCATCGAGCAAGAGGACTATGCAGCCGCGTGGGACACGCTGCTGCTCTGCAAGTTCGTGCGCGACTGCTTCGACGACTTCTGGAGCGAGGGGGCGGCGCTGCTCTCGGCCGCCGTCGGCCCGGCCTGGGACGCGGGGGCGCTGCGGCAGGCTGCGGCGCGCTCGTGGGTGCG
>JAGWST010000109.1 GCA_028869325.1 bacterium
CGCGAGCTGCGCGACGCGCTTGAGCCCTCGCGCGTCAAGCTGCTGCGCCAGTTCACCAGCCTCTCCGACGGCGTGAAGTTTCTGGTGGATCTGCGCGCCGATCTGCACGATCTGGCCAACGGCGACCCAATCCTGCGCGATCTGGAGGGCGATCTGCGCGAGCTGCTCAGCTCGTGGTTCGACGTCGGCTTCCTCGAGTTAAGGCGCATCACGTGGGACGCCCCGGCCGCGTTGCTGGAGAAGCTGGCCGGCTACGAGGCCGTTCACGAGATGCGCGGCTGGCAAGACTTGAAGGCGCGCCTGGGCGGCTTCGGTCCCGGCAATCGCCGCTGCTTCGCCTTCCTGCATCCGCTGATGCCGGGCGAGCCGCTGATCTTCGTGGAGGTCGCCCTGGTGCGTGAGATGGCCGCTGCCATCGGCCCGCTGCTGGACCGGGCCACGCCGGCGGTGAAGCCCGAGGATGCCGAAGCCGCGATCTTCTACTCGATCTCCAACTGCCAGCGCGGGCTGGCCGGCATCAGTTTTGGCAACGCCTTGATCAAGCGCGTGGTGGCCGAGCTGAACGCCGAGCTGCCGAATTTGAGGATCTTTGCAACGCTTTCGCCGATCCCCGGGTTCATGAGATGGCTGGACGGCCACACGGCAGAAGGCGAGGCGCCCCTACGCGCGATGCTCTCGCGTCGCGGATGGAATCGCGACCCCGCCGTGGTCGAAGCGCTCCGTGAGCCCCTGATGCGCCTGTGCGCGCATTATCTGCTCGAAGAGCGTCGCAACGGAGACCGGGTGCTGGACCCGGTGGCCCACTTCCATTTGAGCAACGGCGCGCGCGTCGAGCGCTTGAACTGGTTGGGGGACATCTCGGCCAAAGGGCTCCGCGAGTCGGCTGGTTTGATGGTCAACTATCTTTACAAACTGGATCAGATCGACGCCAACCACGAGGCCTATGCGGCCGAAGGTCGGGTCATCGCCTCGTCGTCGATACGGGGACTCCTGCGCTAAACATTAGGACTTTTGGCGTAATCTGAACGATCTGTGAAGAAATCATGACGCCAGACCTTGCCGCCGACACCGATTTCTGCTACTTTAGTCTAAGCCCGGTTTAGTCTCTCGGTTCTGTGGTTGCGATCCTAGCTGACGTAGACGATCCCCGGCGATGTTGATCACTAGGTCAGATAAGGAAACTACCCACATGTACCAAGATGAGACTTTGAACTGCGTCGATTGCGCGCGTCCGTTTACGTTCAGCGCAGGCGAACAGGAGTTCTTCGCCCAGAAGGGCTTCACCAACAAACCGTCTCGCTGCCCCGATTGCCGCTCCGCCCGTAAGGCGCAGCGCGGCTCCGGCGGTGGTGGCGGCGGCGGTTTCGGTGGTGGCGGCCGCCCGCAGCGGGAGATGTACACGGTAACGTGCAGCCGTTGCGGCAACGAGGCCCAGGTGCCTTTCCAGCCGCGCGGTGACCGTCCGGTCTACTGCCGAGACTGCTTCCAGCCGGCGGCACGCTACTAAAGCGTCGCCTCGGCGAAAGAGGGAAAAGTCTCGAGGGGCGGCTACGGCCGCCCCTCGTCGTTTGTTCGCGCGCGGGCAAACGGCCGCACCGATGGCGGCTAGCGCGGTGACCCGGCGCGCTCGGCCGCGTACGCGAGAAACCACGACAGCGACGCTGGATTGGCCACGGCGTCGACGCTGAGCGCGCGCTCCACCGGCATGCCCAGCAGCAGCCGCTTCACCGGTACCTCCAGCCGCTTGCCGGTGAGGTTTTTCGGCACTTCGGGAATCTGACGGATCTCGTCGGGAAGAAAGCGCGGCGAGACGCGCTCGCGAATCTGCGCGCGGATGCGCGCTTTGAGCTCGTCGTCCAGCGTCGCGCCGTCGCGCAGGCGCACGAAGAGCGGCATGAACGACTCGCGTCCAAGGAACTCCAGATCCACGACCAGACTCTCCAGCACCTCGTCCAGCGCCTCGACCGCGCGGTAGATCTCGATGGTGCCCAGGCGCACGCCGCGGCGGTTGATGGTGGCATCGGAGCGGCCGTAGATCACCAACGCGCCGGCGGCGGAGATGGAGATCCAATCGCCATGGCGCCAGATGCCGGGATAGACGGTGAAGTAGCTCTCGCGGTAGCGCGTGCCCTCGGGATCGTTCCAGAAGTAGAGCGGCATCGAGGGCATCGGAGCGGTGATCGCCAGCTCGCCCACGCGATCGATCACCGCGTTGCCCTCTTCGTCCAGCGCCTGCGCGCGCACGCCCAGCATGCGGCATTGGATCTCGCCGGCGCGCACGGGCAACAGCGGCGTGCCGCCCACGAACGGTGCGGCCACCTCGGTGCCGCCGGCGATCGAGGCGAGGTAGAGATCGCGTTTCACATTTTGATAGATCCAGGCGAACTGCTCGGCGGTGAGCGGCGAGCCCGTGGTGCTCATGCTCCGCAAAGCACGTAGATCGAAGGCGTGGCCGGGCTCGATGCCGGCCTTCATGCAGGCGCCGATGTAGGCCGGGCTCGTGCCGAAGTGCGTGATCCCCGCCTCTTGGGTCAGACGCCAGAGCGTGCCGTGATCGGGATAGGCCGGGTTGCCGTCGTAGAGCACGATCGAGGTGCCGTTGACCAGCGCGCCGATCAAGATGTTCCACATGATCCAACCGGTGGTGGTAAACCAGAAGAAGCGCTCGCCGCGGCCGAGGTCGGCGTGCAGTCCGCAGAACTTGAGCAGCTCCAGCAGGATGCCGCCGTGGCCGTGCACGATCGCCTTGGGCAATCCCGTGGTGCCCGAGGAGTAGACCACCCAGAGCGGATGCTCGAACGGCACCTGCTCGAAGCGCAACGCCGCATCGCCGGCGCGCCCCCGTGCCAGGAACTCATCCCAGCTCACGGCATCGCGAAGCTGCGCCGCACTCCGCGCTTCGTTGAGGTACGGTATCAGCACCGTGTGGCGCAGGCTGGGAAGTTGTCTCTGCAGATCGTGCAACGCCGCCATGCGGTCGAACGATTGACCGTTGTAGGCGTAGCCGTCGACGGCGAAGAGCAGCGTTGGCTCCAGTTGCTTGAAGCGATCGATGACGCTGGGCGTGCCGAAGTCGGGCGAGCAGGCGGACCACGTGGCGCCGATCGCCGCGCAGGCCAGAAATGCGATCACGGCGTGCGGTGTATTGGGCAGATACCCCACGACGCGGTCGCCCGCGCGCACTCCCAGCGCTCGCAGCGCGCTCGCCGCGGCGGCGACGTCGCCGTGCAGCTCGCTCCACGAGATCGCGCGCAGGGGACGCCGCTCCGATTGGAAGAGCAGCGCGGGCCGCTCCGGCGTAGCGTTGCGAAAGACGTGCTCGGCAAAGTTGAGTGTTGCGCCGGGGAACCAATGCGCGCCCGGCATCGTATGCGAGGAGAGCACCTCGCCGTACGGCGCGCTTGCGCGCACGTCGAAGAATTCCCAGATCGAAGTCCAGAACGCCTCTACCTGCTCCGTGGACCAGCGCCAAAGATCCTCGTAGCCGGCAAAGCGCAATCCGCGGCGCTCCTCCAGCCAACGCATGTAGCGCGTGACGTTCGCGCGCTCGCGCAGCTCGTGC
>JAGWST010000110.1 GCA_028869325.1 bacterium
GGGGCGGTCGTGCGTATAGGCGATCGGATGCGGTACGATGGGTACGGTGACGAGACACTGCTGGCATTGATCGCCCGCCGCGACGCGCTCGCCTTCGAGACCCTCTACCGCCGCCACGCGGCGCTGGCGCGTCTGCTGGCGTACCGCGTCGTCGGGGACGCCGAGGATGCACAGGAGTGCCTGCAGGACGCGTTCGCTCGTATCTGGGAGCGCGCCGAGTCGTACCGTCCAAGCGGCGTGGGGCCGCGCGCTTGGATCGTGACGATCGCGCGCAACGCGGCGCTGGACCGCCTGCGACGCCGCAAAGCCCGTCCTCAGTCGCAGCCGCTGGAGTCGCTGCCGCTGCGGACCCTCTCTCTCACCGGCGACCCCGCGGAGGCAAGCGTGCGTGAGGATCTCCGCCTGCGCGTGCAGGCAGCGCTGAAAGAGTTGAGCCAGGAGCAGCGCGAGACGCTGGAGCTGGCCTACTTCTCCGGACTGACGCAACGCGAGATCGCGGAGCGCACGAACTCGCCGCTGGGAACGGTTAAGAGCCGCATACGCCTGGCGATGAGGCGACTGCGCGACACCCTGGAGCCGCTGGCCATCGAGGGAATGCATGCCTGACGCAGAGCATCTGATGGAGCCCGAAGCCTACGCCCTGGGGGCGCTGGAGCCCGAGGAGATGGCTGCCGGGGCGCGCCACCTGGCCGGCTGCGAGCACTGCACGCGCGAAGTGGAGCGCTTCGCCGCGGTCGCCGCGCTGCTGCCCCATGCGCTCGACGACGCGCGCGCAGGCGGTGCCGCGGGCAACGCGCCGCGCCGCGCCCCGGGGCGTTGGGCCTGGGGCCTGCTGGCGGCTGCATCCCTAGCGGGATTGATCTCGGGCGGGAAGACCGCCATCGGCGGAATGCGCGACCGCGACATGGTCGCCGCACAGGGGGCCGTGGTGCGGATGATCGCGGAACGGCCTATGCGCGAGACGCCGCTGAAGCCGATGTCGCCCCTCGCCGGCGATGCCCACGCGACGCTGATGGTCGGGCGCGCCAACGGGATGGAGACGGCCGTCGTCGTCTCGGCGCTCCCGCCGGCCCCGCCGCACATGACCTACAACTTGTGGTACGAGCGCGGCGGCGAGGGCCGGCCCGGCCCGCAGTTGATCCCGATGGACGGCGGCACGGCGGTCTGCGTGGTGGCCGGCGACTTAGCCGAGCAGTACGACCACGTCGGCATCGTGCTGATGGGCGAGGGCAAGCACACCATGCTCTTCTCCGCCTCGACGGCGGCCGCACGCTCGCCCGCGTAGCACGCTCACCGCTACTGCGCCAGGAGCTTTGAGGCCCGCTCGCGCAGCAGCCGCTCCGCCCCGTCGCAGAGCTCGGCGATCACCTGCTCGGCGGGGCGCGCACGGTGGAGCATCCCGACGGCCTCGCCCGCGTAGATCTGCCAGAGATCGTAGTTGCGCTCGGCGCGCGCGCCGCGATACTCTTCGAGCGCCCCGTGATCGCCCGCCAACTCCTGCTCGTGACCGTGCCAGCGCTCCGTGAAGCGGTTGCGCAGAGCGCGTCCCGGA